>CACOQC010000001.1 GCA_902629215.1 uncultured Pelagibacteraceae bacterium
AATTTTTTCATTCAAACATAATAAATTTTCAATTTTTGTTGGTGAAATATTATCACCACCTGAATTTACAATAATTTCTTTTTTTCTATCTGTTATTTTTAAATTTCCATCATTAGTAAATTCGCCAATATCACCAGTGTGCAACCAACCATTTTTTAAAATTTCATCTGTTTCTTTTTGCATATTCCAATAACCAAGCATCACATTTTCCCCTTTTACTAATATTTCTCCATCATCTGCAATTTTAACCTCATTAGTTTTAAAAGGAGGTCCAACTGTATCAATTTTGATTTTCCCAGGAATATTACAACTAACAACAGGAGAGGTCTCCGTTAATCCATATCCTTGTAAAGTTGGTAAACCTATGGAATTCAAAAATTCTCCAATTTTTTGATCTAAAGCTCCGCCACCTGAAACAAAAGCTTTCAACTTACCTCCAAATTGTTTTTTAATTTTTCTTCTTACTAGTTTTTCACACAAAAAATTAATAATTTTTTCCTTAAAATTAAGTTCTACTTTATTCAAATTTTTAGTTCCAAGAACAATGGTACTTTCAACTAATTTTTTTTTTAAACCTTTTTGTTTTGATAAATTAAGAGAAATTTTACTATATAAATTTTGGTAAAATCTTGGAACAGCTGTCATAATAGTAGGTTGTGCTACTGACATATTAGGTAATAATTTTTCTAAACTTTCAGCATAGTAAACTTTTGCTTTAAGATATATTTGTACATATTGAACCGTGTGTTCATATGAATGAGATAGTGGAAGCCAAGTTAAAAAAACTGGTTTTTCATTTACAATTAATGTTTCTAAAATTTCTTGTGCGCCCTCACAATTCGATAAAATACCTCCATGGCTAAGCATAACTCCTTTGGGATTACCCGTCGTGCCCGACGTATAAATTATACAAGCTAGATCATCTCTCTGAATTTGGTTATTATATTTATTGTTCAATTTTATAAAGTTTTTTTCATCTAACAAAACTTTACTAAAGATTTCTTCAAAACATTTTATTTTTTTATCAAATCCATCAATTGAAATTAATATTGAGTCGTTTTTAATAAACTTTTTAATTTTTCTTAACTGCGTATCATTTGAAACAATACATACCTTGGGTTCACAATCGTTGATTATATATTCATAATCATCTTCAGAATAAGTTGTAAAAAGTGGAACAGTCACTCCACCGGCATTCATAATTGCTATATCAGATATTAACCATTCTGGCCGGTTTTCAGACAATAAAATACACCTATCACCTTTAGATATAATTTCTCTTAAGTAATTTGATAAAATTTGAATTCTATTATTTATCATGAGCCATGAATAAGACAGTGGGCCTGATATTAATTTGTTATCCTTATTTTTTTGTTTTAGTGAAATCAAAAAAATTTCTTTCATTTTTTCAAAATCATTTGAAGTTTTCTCTTCAAATTTTTTAAAAAAAAGCTCTACTAAACTATTTATCTCTTTCAGTTCCATAATTTGGTGGGCGAAGAGAGAATCGAACTCTCACTTCTTGCGAAACACGATTTTGAGTCGTGCGCGTCTACCAGTTCCGCCATTCGCCCTTAATTATTTAATAATTTATTAAATAGTATAAGAACTAAAATTATATTAAAACCAAAAAATGTTTAATACTCTTTACAAAAAATGTTTAGATTTAGCTGCTCACAAAAGTTCTAAATATTACTTAGCTTTAGTTTCTTTTATTGAAAGTTCTTTTTTTCCTATACCACCAGATGTAATGGTAATACCAATGGTTATTTCCAAAAAAAATGATTTCTTTAAAATTTTTCTTATAACTACCATATTTTCTGTTTTAGGAGGAATATTAGGTTATTTTATTGGAGCCTTTTTTTTTGAGTTAGGAATGGAAATTGTGAGTTTATATGGCTATGAAGATAAGTTAACTAACCTTAAAAATAATTTAATAAACAGTGAGGGTTTCTATGCTTGGCTTAGCATACTTTTTTTAGCAGGCTTCACTCCTCTACCATACAAAGTTTTTACTATTGCTAGTGGTTTAATCGGATTTAATATCTTAATTTTTATTTTTATAAGCTTAATTTCCAGAGGTTTACGTTTTTTTATAGTATCTTATCTATCATATAAATTTGGAGATTTGTTTACTCAATTTATGAATAAACATGGATCTAAATGGTTTACAATTGTAGGAATATTAATTGTTGCTATTGTAATTTTTGTATATTTAATATTTAAGTTTTATGTATAACTTAAAAATAAATACCTTTTTAAAAGTAATTTTTTTAATTAGTTCATTTGCGATAATTTCTGCCTTTTTTATAGAATATGTCCTTGGACACAAACCTTGCAATCTATGCTTAATAGAAAGAATTCCTTATGTATTAAGCATAATTCTAATAATTCTAAATTATATTTCAAAAAAAAATGAATATTTTATAATTCTTTTATTATTAATAATATTTTGTTTTTCATTGATAATGTCATTTTATCACTTCGGAATTGAGCAAGGTTTTTTTGAAGAGTCTACAGTTTGTGGATTAAAAGATGCGTCTCTTATTCTTTCTAAAGAGGAAATATTGAAACAATTACAAACAAAATCTATAAGCTGTAAAGATGTGACATTTAGAATTTTTGGATTTTCATTAACTACATTTAATATAATAATCAGTTTAATTTTAATTGTTTTACTATTAAATATTTTTAGAAATTATGAAAAATTTCAATAATAAAGTTGAAGAATTTATAAGAGTAGATCACGCTGGTGAACGCGGTGCTGTTAAAATTTATGAAGGTCAGTTATTAGCACTAAATACGTTAATTAAAGATGAAACATTAAAAAAAACAATTGAAGAAATGAAAATTCATGAAAAAGAACATTGTGAATTTTTTGAGTCAGAGATCAAAAAAAGAAAAATCAAACCAACAAAATTTTTACCTTTATGGGACTTACTTGGAGTTGGTCTTGGTTTTGGATCAACAATTCTTGGTAAAAAAGCAGCAATGTTGTGCACTGCTTCAGTTGAAGAGGTGATTGACAAACATTATCAAGATCAAATAAATAAACTTGGACCTGAGGAAAAAGAACTAAAAAAAAAAATCATTAAATTTAGAGAAGATGAATTACATCATAAAGATATAGCGTATGAAAAAGGGGCAACAAAAAAAGGTTTATATTCTTTAATGGATAAAATTATTAAAACTGGTTCAAAAATAGCAATTAATATTTCTGAGAAAATTTAATTAAGCTTCTAGTTCAACATCCCAATATAAATAATCCATCCAACTTTTATGTAAATAATTTGGTGGAAAGTTCTTACCATTGCGGTGCAAATCTTCAGTTGAAGGTTGAAAAGGGTATTGATTAAGTTTCATACCAGAAATCTTTAGTAACTTTCCTCCCTTTTTTACATTACAAGCTGAGCAAGCTGTTACAACATTATCCCAATTTGTTTCTCCACCTTTAGACCTTGGTAATAAATGATCAAATGTTAATTCTTCGCTACTCCCACAATATTGACATGAAAACTTATCACGAAGAAAAACATTAAATCTTGTGAAGCTCGGTTTAGATTGCGGAACAATATAATCTTTTAATGCTATAACACTTGGTAATTGCATATTAAATGAGGGGCTTCTTACAATTCTGTCGTAAGTGCTTACAATAATTACTCTATCTAAAAAAACAGATTTAACAGTATCTTGCCATGACCATAATGATAAAGGATAGTAACTTAAAGGTCTATAATCTGCATTTAAAACCAATGCAGGACATTTTTCTAACGATACATCTTTTTCAACAAAACTATTCATAAATAAAGTTTAGCTTAAATAAAAAATTATTTCAATATTTAGCAGTTATAAAATTTTTTTTAAAATATAATTTAATCCTATACTCGAAGCTTGAATAGGAATATGATGGTCGCAATCTTTAATTAAATGAGTTTCGATTTCTACATTATTTCTGATAAAAAAGTCTTTAGCTTCAAGTAAAAAATTAGGTGAAACAACCTGATCTGAGTCACCATGAATTAGTAAAATACTTGTTGAATTTTTTTTTCTTACTTCTAAATCTTTTTGATTGATAATTTTTCCTGAAAAACCAACAATACAATTAAAAGGTTGGTCTGAAGTTAATCCTAAATTTATTGACATCATACACCCCTGACTAAAGCCAGATAAACAAATCTTATTATTTTCCAATTTAAATTCTTCTTTTATCTCTGATATGAATTTATTAAGTTTTTTTTCTGCTTTAATTGACTCTTCTAAAATATACTTTGGGTCATCTTTAGTAAGATCAAACCATTGATAACCAGTTGGATTTATAGGGCATTGCTCATGGCCATTAGGACAAATGAATATTGTATTGGGTAAATATCTTTTCCAATTCAATGATAGCATACTAATATCCTTGCCATCACCACCATATCCATGGAGTAAAATAATAGCATTAGTAACCTTCATACCATTTTCAGGTTTTATAATTGTTGATTCTAGACAAAATGTCATACTTTATAATTTATGTTTTTTTATTTTTAAAACTCTTTACAGTATGTAATGTATATGATTTCCGGTGTAATTTTAAAAATATTATCGATAATTTTATTAGCCTTAGTAGGAATAGTTTTAATTCTTGGAATTGGAACTTTATTTAAAGGCGGAGAAACAAGTAAAAAATATTCAAATAAGTTAATGCAGCTGAGAGTTTTGCTACAGTTTATTGCAATACTTGCTTTGGTTGGTTTTGCTTACTTTTTCAAAAATTAATTATATAGACTTAGCCAATTTACAAATTCATCATCTTCAAAATCAATTGAACCTACAATTCTTGCAAATTCTTCTCCATTCTTATTTATTAAAATTGATGTTGGAACACCTCTTAAAGAAAGTTTTTTAGGTAAATTAGAATTTTTATTAAAATAAATTTCTAAATTTTGTATCTCTAAATCCTTGAAAAACTTTTCAGCTTTTTCAATTTTATCTTGTCCAATATTTATAGGAAATATTTTTAAATTCTTTAAATTTTCATTAATCGATAATAAATCTAATGACGGCATTTCTTCTTTGCAGGGAGCACACCATGTTGCCCAAAAATTTAATATGACTAAATTATCACGATAATCATCTAAGTTGACTTGCTTATTTTCTGCATCTAAAAATGTTAAACTATCGTGCTTTTTTAAATCTCCTTTAATAATTAGATTTTTTATATTAGGTGGTTCATCTGCAAATGATAAATTAGATAAAAATATAAATATTATTAAAAATCTCATTTTAAATAGGTATAATTAATTACCATGATAAAAAATAAAAACAACAGAGCAATTTGGAATACACGCATAACAAAGAGTACATCCAATCTTTTTCAGAAAGTTGGAGGTTCTCTTTATGTTGATAAAAAACTTTATAAAGAAGATATCGCTGGTTCAATTGTGCATGTAGAAATGCTTTTTAAACAAAAGATTATATCTTTTAAAATTAAAAATAAAATTATCTATGGATTAAATAAAATTGAAAAAGAAATTTCTAAAAATAAATTTCAATTTAATAAGAATTTTGAAGATATTCATATGAGTATAGAAAAAAGATTAGTTGATTTGATAGGAAGCGATGCTGGATATATTCATACTGCAAGATCAAGAAATGATCAGGTTATTACTGATTTTAAAATTTGGATTAAAAAATCATCTAATGAAATCAATGATAATTTACATAAAATCATTAAATCATCATTAAAGATAGCTGAAAAAAATATTAAAACTATCATGCCAGGTTTTACACATCTTAAAAATGCACAGCCCGTATCGTTCGCTCACTATTTAATGTCTTATGTTGAAATGTTTATGAGAGATAAAAGAAGATTCAATAATAATTTAGTAAATCTAAATGAAAATCCACTTGGTGTTTCTGCTCTTACAGGGACCTCATTCAATATAGATAGAAATTACACTACCAAAAAATTGGGTTTTAAAAATCCTACCAACAATTCTATAGATACAGTTTCTGATAGAGATTTTGTTTTAGATTACTTATATTCTTGTTCAGTTTGTTCTATGCATATATCTAGAATTTCTGAAGAGTTAATAATATGGAATTCAGATGCTTTTAATTTAATAAAATTATCAGATAAAATTGTGACAGGCTCATCGATAATGCCACAGAAAAAAAATCCTGATTCTTTAGAATATTTAAGAGGCAAAACTGGTTCAATTTATGGAAGTCTATTTTCGATGCTTACAATTCTTAAGGGTCTTCCAATATCTTATTTTAAAGATTTACAAGATGATAAAGAATTAGTCTTTAAATCAACTGAAACACTAATCAATTGCCTTAAATTGCTAAATGAAGTTTTAAATAATATTAGTCCAAATAAAAAGCGAATGCTAGAATTAGCAAATATGGGATATACAACGGCTACTGATTTAGCAGATTATCTAGTGAAAAATCATTCAATGTCATTTAGAGAAGCTTATCAAAAAACTGCTGCAATTGTTAATCTTGCAGAAAAAAAGAAGAAAAAACTTAATGAATTAACTATTGATGAATTAAAAAAAGTCGAAACAAAGTTAACAAATGAGGTATTAAGAGTTTTTGATTTAAAAAATTCTGTTAATTCAAAAAAATCTTATGGAGGAACTGCTTTTGAAAATATAAAAAAAATGATAATCAAATATAAAAAACAAATATGAATAAAAATTTAAGTTTAATAATTATTATATTTATTTTAATTACTTCTTGTGGGAAAAAAAATAGTCCCATTTACAAAGAACAAAATTCTAAAATATTAGACACCAAATTAATTAGGGTGTTATGAAATACGTATCAAATAATTTTTCAATTGATGGGTTCAAAACAGATATTTTAGCAAAAAAATATTCTACACCAATTTATTGTTATTCTTTCAAAAAAATAAAAGAAAATATAAATGAATTTAAAGATAATTTTAAAAATATTAATCCAATTATTTGTTTTTCTGTAAAATCGAATTCAAACAAACAAATATTAAGAGAAATCAAAAAGCTTAAATTGGGAGCAGATGTTGTTTCATTAGGTGAGCTTATGAAAGCACTAAATTCGGGAATTAAACCAAATAAAATAGTTTTTTCAGGTGTGGGAAAAACATCAAAAGAAATTAGTTATGCTATAGAAAAAAAAATACTTTTAATAAATGCTGAATCAAAAAGTGAGATTTTAGAAATTGAAAAGATTGCTAAAATTAAGAAAAAAAAAGTAGATATAGGTATTCGTCTTAATCCTAACACAGATGCTAAAACTCTTAGTCAAATTTCAACTGGGAAAAAAGAAAACAAATTTGGTGTATCTGAAAAAACTTTCTTAAATTTAGTGAAGTATTTAAAAAAATCAAAAAACATAAATCTTAAGTGTTTAAGTGTGCACATAGGAAGTCAAATCTTAAATAATAAACCTTATGAAAAAATGCTTAAAGTTTTAGATAAAATAATTAAGAAATCTAATTTTCATTTTGAATATATAGATTTAGGTGGTGGTATGGGAATAGATTATAAAAAGGGTAATAGAAAACTTAACTTAAAAAAATACTCTTTAAAAATTAAAAAATTTAAAGATAAACACAATTCTAAAATTATTTTTGAGCCTGGCAGATCTATTATTGGTAATACTGGAATTTTGATATCAAGAATTATTTATATCAAAGAGGGATATAAAAAGAATTTTGTAATAATAGATGCAGCTATGAATGATTTAATAAGACCAGCTTTGTACAATGTAGAACACCGTATTATTCCTGCAAAAAAAAATAAATTGAAATCTAAAAAAGCTTATGAATTTGTTGGTCCTATTTGTGAGAGTACTGATAAGTTTTCAACTGTAAAGAAATTTCAAAAATTAAGAGAGAAAGATTTAATTATCATTTGTGATGTTGGTGCATATGGGATGTCTTTAAGTTCGAACTACAATTTAAGACCAAAACCAATTGAATTATTAATAAAAAATTCAAAAATTCAAATAATTAATAAAAGACAAAGTTTAAAAGAATTAATTTAATTTTTAATTAAATGCTTAGGAATTATTTATTTTCACTATTTTTCTTTTTAGGAATAATTTTTATTTCATTGATATTCATCCCGGCATTTTTTTTACCTCAAAAGGTAGTATTATTTGGAGGAAAATTAATGGGTTATTGGTCAGTTTTCTGCTTAAAAATTTTTTTATCAACTAAAGTTGTTGTGAAAGGAAAAGAAAACATTGTTACAAATAAAAAATTTTTTATTGCTTCTTCACATCAATCAATGTTTGAAACATTTTTTCTTCAAACAATTTTTAACTCACCAATATTTATTTTAAAAAAGGAACTTTTGCTAATTCCAATTTTTGGATGGTATCTTAGAAAAATTGGATCAATCTCAATTAATAGAAATAAAGTCTCAAAAGAAAACCTGGGTTTTTTTGATAATATTTCAAAAATGATTAATAATACAAATAGACCTCTGATAATTTTTCCACAAGCAACAAGAGTATTGCCAGCAGAAAGACCTCCATTTAAAAAAGGAGTTGGAAGAATTTATGAAGAGTTGAATATTTTATGCCAACCAGTAGCAATTAATTCAGGATATGTTTGGCCTAAAAAAGGAAATAAAATTTCCAACAAAGTAATTGTGGTTTCAATAATTGAACCAATTAATCCTGGTTTAAATAAGGAAGATTTTATACAACTTGTTGAAAAAAAAATTTATTCAGAATTAGATTTAATAAATTAACCTTTCATAGGCATAACAACGAAAATACTATTGAAATCACCTGGATCTTTTATTAATGCAGGTGATCCTGAGTCGTTTAAAAACAATTCGATTTTTTCACCGTCTAACTGTGAAGCTACATCAATCAAATACCTAGAATTAAAACTAATTTCAAGATCGTCGTCAAATTTGATTGGGATTGTCTCTTTTCCATCTCCACTATTAGCATTGTTGACTGATAAATTAAGTGTGTCTTTTGTTAAATTGAATTTAACACCATCTTTTTTATCCAGTGATACTGATGCTACTCTATCAACGGAATCTAAAAATAATTTTAATTCTACTTCTAATTTTTTTTTATTATTTTTTGGTATTACCTGTATATAATTAGGAAACTTTCCGTCAATTAATTTTGAAATTAATATACTATTTTTAAGTTCAAATTTTATTTTTGATTTTGCATTTGATATTTTTACATCACCATCATAATTATCTAATAAAGAACAAAGTTGGAAAATTGTTTTTTTTGGTAAAATAATTGGTTCAAAATTTATCTTTTCATTTAATCTAATTTTAGAAATAGACATTCGATGACTATCTGTAGCCACGGCCGTTAAATAATTTTTTTCTTCAAATTCAGTTTGATGCAAGTATATTCCACTTAAATAATGTCTAGTTTCATCGTTAGAAACAGAAAACTTACATTTATTTAATAATTTCAAAAATTCTTTTGATGCTATTTTAAATTCATTTTCACTAAAATTTTCATTAGTAAGTGGAAATTCAGATGCATCAATACAATTCAAATTAAAAATTGATTTATCAGACTCTAAGTGCAATTTGTTGGGGTTATTTAAAGTCAAATTAATTTTTTTCCCAGAGGAAAATTTTCTCACAATATCATACATAATTGATGACGATGTTGTAGTTTTTCCTTCTTCTAAAATTTCAATATTATTCAAATCATGAATAAATATTAAATCTAAATCAGTTGCTGTTATGATTAATTTTGAATCTTTTACATCTAGTAAAATATTTGACAAAATAGGAAGGGTGCTTCTTTTTTCAATTACCCCCTGACAAAAACTTAATGCTTGCTGCAAATCTTGCTGATTAACACTAAATTTCATTTTCTTTATTGTATAAAATTTGATTTTTTAATTTATTAATATTATCAACCATTTCGGAATCTTCCTGCTTCAATTTCTCAATGGTTTTAACAGAATGAATTATCGTTGTATGGTCTCTATTAGAAAACTCACGTCCAATCTCAGGTAAAGATTTTGATGTGAGTATTTTTGTAAGATAAATTGCTGTTTGTCTAGGCCTTACTAAATATCTTGATCTTCTAGATGATAACATTTCGTTTTTGCTTATTTTGAAAAATTTACAAACTAATGTTTGGATTAAATCAATTGTAACTTTATTTTCTGTTAAATTTAGTAAATCTTTTAAAACGACTTTAGTTTCTGATAAAGTTGGCATCTTTTTATAAATTCTAGAAAATGACACGATTCTATTAACTGAACCAACTAATTCTCTAATACTTGCGGTAATTTCATTACTAATAAATTCTTTCACCTCTTCCGAAATTTTAAATTGTCCTGAATATAAGCTATCAAGCTCATCAGATTTTTTTTGAACAATTTTTTTTCTTAATTCAAAATCAGGTTTTTGTATGTCAACAACCAAACCACCGGAAAATCTAGATTTTATTCTCTCTTGAATTCTAGATAGCTTATTAGGTGCTCTATCAGCAGAAACAATTATTTGTGAACCTCTGTCAAATAAAGCATTAAAAGTATGAAAAAATTCTTCTTGCATGGCCTCTTTACCATTCATAAATTGAATATCATCAATTAATAAAACATCAGTATTTCTGAAATAATCTTTAAATTTTACCATATCGTTTGCTTTTATTGATTTTACGAACTGGTACATGAATCTTTCAGCAGAAATGAACATTATCTTGTTATTTTTTTTTAACTCATACCCTATGGAATTTAAAAGATGTGTTTTTCCCATACCAACACCCCCATAAATATAAAGGGGATTATAACTAGAGCTATTTTCTGAAACTTTACGTGAGGCCTCATATGCCAATTTATTACTTGAGCTTGTTATAAAATTTTCAAATCTTTTATTTGGATCAATTCTATTATATTGAAGATATGATTCTTCAATAAATGATACATTTTCTTGATTTTTGATTAAGTGAAAGTTTTCTTTGTTAAAATTTGTTTTAGTATCTAGATTTTTTTCATCAATAATTTTAAATTCTATCCTTATAATATTTTTATTATGGGTCTTAATTACCTGTAAAATTTGATCTAAATATCTAGAAGTGATCCAGTCTCTTATAAATCTTGTTGGCACAGATAATAAAAGATAATTATTAAACTCCTCTACTAAATTAATTTTCTTCAACCAACTTTCATAAATATCATTCCCCAATTTATTTTTCATTTCAATCTGAATTGAATTCCAATCCAAATTTTGAGGTTTTAATTTATTTAAATTATTATTTTTAAAAGTATTACTCATTTGTGGGGAACATTGAGTTAGAACCATAATAAAATTATTGCAAGATATAATTTTAAAATTTGAAAAAAAAATAAAATCTACGATTGTGAAATCTTACGTTGTAAAAATATTTTTTATTTTTAATCAAAAAAAATTTTTTATTAATAAAATTTATAATTGAAAATTAATAAAATAAAAATTTACTAAATCTAAATATTGTATCTAACGACAATAAATTTATAGATTTTGTAGCTCCTGAGGTTGCATTAGAATAACAACCCTGAGTATGTTTACTTTAGAGCTGATATTTTTTTAGTTATTCTTGAAACATTTCTAGATGCATTCTGTCTCTTTATAATTCCTGTCTTAGCAATTTTCATGAGTTCAGAATTCAACTTAGGTAAGAATTTTAGCGCTTCTGACTTTTTTTTACCCTCTAAAAGAATATTCATTTTTTTTAAAGCATTTTTATATCTACTTTTTCTAGCTTTATTGACAGCTGTCTGTTTAGAAATTCTTCTAATTCTTTTTATTGCAGATTTAGTGTTTGCCATTTTTCGCTGGTGATATAACCACAGAATTTGTCTTGGTCAACTATTATATTTGCTATTTTTGGCATTTATTACAATAAAAGACTGATCTGTTCGAAATCATTTTTTTCTCAATTTTTCCATTACAATCTTTACGTAAACAATTTAATTTGTCTCTTTGATAAACCTTAAAATTATCTTGAAAACTACCTTTGTTGCCTTGTGTATTTGTAAAGTTTTGAATTGAAGATCCACCTTTTTTAATAGCATTTTTTAAAACCTTTTTTGAGTAGAAAATGATGTTTTTATAATCTTTCTTATTTAAACTTTTACTTTGTTTAAACGGATTTATTTTACAAAAATATAATATTTCATTAGCATAAATGTTTCCAATACCTGAAACAAATTTTTGATCTAATAAATAATTTTTTATATTTTTTGTTTTATTTTTAAGACTTTTCTTGAAATATTGTATATTAAATTTTTTATCAAAAGGCTCTGGACCATAATTTTTAAAAAATTGTTTTAATTTTTCATTATTTTCAATAATTTTAAAAAAACCAAATCTTCTTGGATCATTATAAATTATTTTTAATTTATTAAAGGAAATCAATATATGATTATGTTTTTTAGGCAATGATACAGAACTATAAAAACTTGTATTTGTAAAATTATTTTTTCTTCCAGCTTTTATAATGTGAACCGTTCCTGACATTCCCAAATGTAAAACTAATATAGATTTATTATCCAAATATAAGAGAATATATTTGGAAAATCGTTTTACATGTTGAATTTTAGAAAATTTTATTTTTGATGAAAAATCTTTGCTTAATTTAAACCTGAGATTAGAGTTATTTACAACTACTCTCTTAATTTGTTTATTTTCAACATTTTTTTTAAGTGATTGTTTTACTATTTCTACTTCAGGCAATTCAGGCATATTTAATGAAATATATCATATTTTCATGATGATATGTTTAAAGTTTTTGATTAATTAAATCTAAAACTTTATATTGATAATCAAAAATTTATTTTTATGGAACAACAGCTTCAAAATAAAAAAGGTCTAGTCGATAAAGTCTTTAATAAAGTATTTGATAAATATGATTTAATGAATGATTTTATGTCTTTAGGTGTTCATCGATTTTGGAAAAGAGATTTGATTAACATGATGGCTCCGACAAAAAATAAAAAATTGATAGATGTTGCATGTGGTACTGGGGACATAGCAAAACTTTTCTTAAAAAAAACGAATAATGGTTCAACTGTTTTTAACATTGATCCAAATAAAAATATGATAAACCAAGGTAAAAAAAGACTTAAAAATTTAAAAAATATTACCTGGTATATTCAGAGTGCTGAGAAATTGAATTTTCAAGATAATTATTTTGATTACTATACAATAAGTTTCGGTCTTAGAAATACAAAGGATATTAATAAATCACTTGAAGAGGCTTATAGAGTTTTAAAACCAGGGGGAAGATTTTTATGTTTAGAATTTTCTAAAATTAATAATTTAAATTTGGATTTTATATATAGAAATTATTCTAAGTTAATACCTAAAATTGGTAAACTAGTTGTTGGTGAAAGCCAACCATATGAATACCTAGTAGAAAGTATAGAAAAATTTTTAAATCAAGAAGAATTAAAAGATAGTATGAAAAAAGTAGGTTTTACAAAATGTGATTATAGAAACTTAAGTGGTGGAGTTGTAGCAATTCACTCAGGTTGGAAAGTTTAATGTTCAAAAAATTATTTACTTTATTTCAACTTGGTAGAAAGGTAGCTAAGTCTGATATATTATCTATTACATCTAAATTTCAAAAGCCACCCTTAGCAATAATTATTTTATTTAAAATTTTATCATTTTCTTTTTCTGAAAAGAAACAAGTTGATATGGACAAAAGTGAGGGTGAGCGTTTAGCTAATTCACTTGAATCCATGGGGACAACATTTATAAAGCTCGGTCAATTTTTAGCTACAAGACCAGACATAATTGGTGAAGAGTTGTCAAAACAACTTGAAAATCTGCAAGATAAGTTACCACCATTTTCTTTGCTGCACGCTAAAGAGATTATTAAGAATGATTTAGGTGAAGATACTTATAACTCAATAATTGATTTAAGTGAACCTGTAGCTGCAGCTTCAATTGCTCAAGTACATAAAGCAAAAATAAATGATGGTGGAACAATAAAAGATGTAGCAATAAAAATTTTACGACCCAATATAAAAAAAATATTTAATGAAGAAATAGATGCAATCATGCTTTTTGCCTTTTTAATTGAGTCCTTCATAAAAAAAACAAAAAGACTTAAATTAGTTGAGGTAGTTTTTTTGTTAAAAGAAATAACTAATTTAGAAATGGATCTTAGATTTGAGGCAGCAGCGGCTAATGAGTACGCAGAAAACACAAAAAATGATGTTGGTTTCAGAGTTCCTCAAATTTATTGGAATTTTACGAGTGAAAATGTAATGACATTGGATTGGGTTGATGGAATTTCAATTAGAGAAACTCAAGAATTAAAAAATAGAAATTTTAACACTGAAAAAATTGCGGAAGATATTATTCAAAGTTTTTTAAGACATGCGGTAAGAGATGGATTCTTTCATGCTGATATGCATCAAGGAAATATATTTATAGATACTGATGGTCAAATTGTTCCAATTGATTTTGGTATAATGGGAAGACTTGATAAAATGAGTAAAAGATTTTTAGCAGAAATATTATTTGGATTTATTCAAAGAGATTATCGAAAAGTTGCAGAGGTACACCTAGTTGCAGGTCTCGTTCCTAAAGAAGTACCTATTGATGATCTCGCTCAAGCCTTAAGATCCATCGGTGAACCAATATTTGGTCAAGCTGTAAAAGATATATCTGGAGGAAAATTATTAAAGCAATTGTTTGATGTTACTGAAAAATTTAATATGCAAACTCAACCTCAACTTCTAATGTTGCAAAAAACTATGGTTGTTGTTGAGGGAGTAGCAAGAAAATTAAACCCAAATACAAATATATGGACCACATCTAAGCCTGTATTAGAGAATTGGTTAAAAGAAACAAAAGATCCAATGACAACTATTAACGAGACAATCCAAAATACCTCTGAAGTCATAAAAAGATTACCTGAATTTCCTGAAATAATGGATAAAGCCAATCAAGCACTTACATATCTTGCAAGTGGACAGATTCCCCAAAACTCTAATTCATACAATGCTTTAAATACAAAAAAATCAGAAATGACTGCTTTTAGAAATCAATCTATTATTGGTTTTTTAATCCTTGTAATTTTTGGTCTATTGGTATTTTAATTCACTCGATGAGTAATTTGAACAATAAAAAGATCTTATTAATAATTTGTGGTGGAATAGCTGCTTATAAAAGTCTTGAAATAATTAGGCTTTTAAAAAAAAACAACGTTATTATAAAAACAATTCTTACCAAAAGTGGTGCTGAATTTGTAACACCTCTTTCAATTACTTCGTTATCCCAATCAAAAGTTTATCAAGACCTTTTTAGTATAGAAAATGAAGCAGAGATGGATCATATTAGTCTTTCAAGGTGGGCAGATCTTATTTTAATTGCACCTGCAACAGCTAATACAATATCTAAACTTGCAAATGGAAATTCTGATGATTTGGCATCTACAGTTGCTCTTGCTTCAAACAAAAAAATTTTTATTGCTCCTGCAATGAATGTAAGAATGTGGGACCATCAATCTACTAAAGATAATATAGCTAAATTAAAAACTTATGACTATAAATTAATTGGTCCAAGAATTGGGAACATGGCATGTGGCGAATATGGTGAAGGAAAGATGTCAGAACCAATAGAAATAGTAAAAGAACTAGAAAGTTATTTTAAAAATTTAAAGAAAAATAACAAGTTAAAGGCAATAGTAACTGCAGGGCCTACTAATGAATATATTGATCCTATAAGGTTTATTACTAATAAATCAAGTGGAAAGCAGGGATATGAAATTGCAAAATCGTTATCAAAAAAAGGTTTTGATACAACCTTAATTTCAGGGCCAACAAATTTGGAAATAAACAGCGATATTAATCTAATAAAAGTTGAAACTGCCGAAGAAATGTTTCTAGCGACACTTAATAGCTTACCTGCTGATGTTGCAGTATTTTCAGCAGCAGTTGGTGATTATAAAGTAAAAAAAACTTCAAAAGAAAAAATTAAGAAAGTAGACAATCTTTATTTAGAATTAGAGAAAAATGTAGATATTCTAAATTATATTTCTAATCATAATTCTTTAAGACCAAAGCTTGTAATTGGATTTGCTGCAGAAACTAATAATTTAGAAAAATATGCTAATAAAAAACTTAACGAAAAAAATTGTGATTGGATAATTGCAAATGATGTATCAAATAAAAAAATAGGATTTAACTCAGATTTTAATGAAGTATCAATTTTTTATAAAAGTAATAATACTGAAAAACTAAAATACAAACACAAATCTGAAATTTCAGATGAAGTAGTAGAAAAAATTATTAATCATTTAAATTAATGATTAAAGTTATAATCAAAAAATTAGATTCCTCTGTTCAGTTACCTACATATAAAACCGATGGTGCATCAGGTATGGATTTAATGGCACATATAGAAAAACCAATTAACTTAGAACCTGGGAAATCTTGTCTTGTTCCGACCGGATTATCAGTTGCATTTCCTAAAGAATATGAGGTTCAAATAAGACCAAGGTCTGGTTTGGCTGCAAAAAACAATATTAGTGTTTTGAATACACCAGGAACGATTGATAGTGATTATAGGGGGGAAATTAAGATAATTCTATTTAATCACGGAAATGAAAATTTTATAATTAACAACAATGATAGAGTTGCTCAAATGGTATTAACTCCAGTTATGGAAATGGAACTAGAGGAAGCAAATGAACTTCCAAAATCTGTAAGAGGTGAGGGAGGATTTGGCTCAACTGGTAAATGAAAAATAGTTTAAATAAATCTCAAATCGAAAGATTTTCGAGACAATTAGTTTTAAAAAATATTGGTGCTAAAGGTCAGAAAAAAATTTTATCCTCTAAAGTTTTAATTGTTGGCATCGGTGGTTTAGGTTGTCCTGCAGCAGAAAATCTAGTAAGGGCTGGTATTGGCACTATAGGTCTTATCGACAACGACATTGTCAATCTTTCAAACATTCATAGACAAAGTTTATTTAATTCTAAGGACATTAAAAAAGCAAAAGTTGCTGTAGCAGAAAAAAAATTAAAAGAAATAAATCCACTAACAAAAATTAAAACTTATAAATCAAGACTCAACGAGAAAAATATTGAAAAAATCATCAAAAATTATGAACTTATTATTGATGGTTCAGATAATTTTAAAACAAAATTCTTAATTAATGATTATTGTATGAAGTTAAAAAAAAAATTAGTTACTGGCGCTATAAGTAAATTTGATGGTCACATATTTACATTTGATTTTAAAAATAAAAAAACAGCATCATTGAAAAATTTTTATCAAGAAAATGAGATTTCAGATGATGTTTTAAATTGTGAGTTTGAAGGCGTTCTTGGAACTATCGCATCAGTAGTGGGTACTACCCAGGCAAATGAGGCTTTAAAAATGTTAATGGAAATTGGTCAAAACTTAGAAAATCAAATATTAATTATAGATCTGCTAAATCTTAATTTTAGAAAAGTTAAATTCAAAAAAAAATAAGATAATATTTGATAATGAAAAAAATTTTTTTTTTAATAGTAATTTGGATTTTCTTTCAATCTATTGTTTTTTCTGAAGAAATTTTTCTTTCATTAAAAAAAAATCAAGTTAACGTAAGATATGGTCCAAGCTTTGAATCACCAATTAAATTTGTTTATAAAAAAGTTCATTTACCAATAAAACAAATTGATAAGAAAGAAAATTGGAGGAGAATTATAGACTCTAAAAACAATAGTGGGTGGATACACTGGTCTCAATTAAAAAAAACCAATTCTATAATTCCTTTGGAAGATAAAATTCTATTTAAAAAACCCTCTAATTTTTCGAAACCAATTGCCAAAATTAAAAAAGGTAGACTTTTGATATTTCAAAAGTGTGATGGCAAATGGTGTAAAGTTAAAACTAAAAAAGTTAAAGGTTGGATTAAAATAGATAATATTTGGGGTTCAATTAACTAAAGTCTGCTGATAAAGATTTTACTGTTACGTCATTTAATTTTGTTGAATGTGAATAATCATTATGATCAATCCCAAGTTCAATTAATGAGTTCGATTTAAATTTTTTTATTTGTTCTTCATTAAATTTAAAGTGAATAAACTGAACCGATGAAGCTTTTCCCTCTGCTGAGGTTCTATCAACATCTTCTTCTGGAACAGCTTTAATTAAGTCTCCATCTACTTTCATATAAACCTTTTCCTCTATTCCTCCTACTTTGCCTAAAAAGGTTGCTCTAGAGACAGGATTATCGATTTCAAACATTAATGTTGCTGTTAGTTCTTTTCCGTTTGGTACTAAAGGATTATAAGCTGATAGCTCATCTTTTAATTGATCATCACCGCCTTTTTCAATGTAAAGCATTTCCTGAACTTGAGCTAACATTGTTTCGTAACTTTCAAAGTAAAATGTTGCGTAAGGTCCTAATGGAACTCTTCTATCTTTTTTAAATTCTACAATACTTTTTCTTAATTCTTTTCTTTGTTTAGTATAGACATCTAAAGGCATGATGTCTTCTTTTTGTATTATTCTCTTTTCTTTTGGCATCATCATAACCTATAACTTTTTGCTATCAATTCGATAGGATGTAGTGCCTCATCATTTGAAATATTTGTATCTGCTTCTAATTGTTTTAAATGTTTTCCTGCTAACGGACAATCTGAAGCCATATATTTATTATTTTTAGTTTTGATTTGTCTCGTTGTTGGCCTCCCGACTTTAATTGCTAAATCATGTGTTTCTTTCATCACACCAAATGTTCCTCCGTGACCAGCACATCTTTCTACTACATCAACTTTTACATTAGGTATCAACTTTAACATATCTCTAGCTTTAATACCCATATTTTGAGCTCTAGCATGACAAGCATGATGAACTGTTACACCTCCATCGATTTCTTGTAATCCGTCAGCTATGCCTTCATTATTTGCAATATCAACCACATATTCATCAATGTCCATTACATTTGCTGAAAGTTTTTTGATATTTTCATTATTTGGGAGCAATAAAGGCCATTCAAATTTCAACATAAGACCACAGCTAGCAGTAAGTGTAACAACTTTATAACCTTTATCTATCCATTCTAATAAATCTTTTGATACTTTTTTCGCCTGATCAACTACTTTTGGTAAATCAGCTTGTTCTAAAAATGGCATTCCACAACACCCAGGATAAGCCTCTTGCACCTCAACTCCATTTTTTTTTAATACTTTTAACGCAGCAACACCTGTATTTTTTTTATTAAAATTAACAAAGCAGGTTGAATAAATCACAACTTTTCTGTCACTTTTCTTATTTTCAAAATTTATTTTATGAATATTTTTTTTAAAAAAATTTGAAAAAGTTTCTGAATTATATTTTGGAAGTTGAGCTCTGATATCTATGCCTGCAATTATTTCTAACAGTTTTCTGAAGAGTTTATTTTTGATATTGGACAACCAATTAATTAAACCTGAAAACATCACACCAATTTTAGAATTCCTATCAATTTCCGCTAGTTGTCTAGGCACAGCAGGTAATTTACCTTGTTTCTTTTGTGCCATCCTATATCTCAACATTAAGTGGGGAAAATCTAAATCAAAATCATGTGGAGGTACGTATGGACATTTGGTCATAAAACACATATCACATAATGTACATGCGTCCACAACTGGAGCAAATTGATCACTAGATAAGCTGTCTACATCTTCATTTTTTGACTCATCAATCATATCAAAGAGTTTTGGGAATGAGTCACAAAGATTAAAGCATCTTCTGCAACCATGACAAATATCAAACACTCTTCTCATCTCAGAATCTAATTTTTCTGAATTTAAAAAATCTGGATTTTCAAAATCTATCGGATGTCTTATAGGGGCTTCTGTGCTTCCTTCTTTATTCATATCACTAAATTCATTATTAAAACTAAAGCAATTGAAACCATAATTACAAGTTCGTTACACCAATCCTCAATTGTTTGTACAAATTGATCTAACATTTGTTTCAGTAAATTTTTTTAAAGTTTTTAGTGGGCGATAAACGCCCACTAATTAAATATATTAGCTGATAGATTCTAAAGTTTTTTGGAATTTGCCAGCATGAGATTTTTCAGCCTTTGCTAATGTTTCAAACCAATCAGCAATTTCCTCAAATCCCTCTTCTCTAGCAGTTTTTGCCATACCCGGGTACATATCAGTATACTCGTGAGTTTCACCAGCTACAGCTGACTCTAAATTTGCTTTAGTTTCACCAATTGGTTTACCAGTTGCTGGGTCACCAACCTGCTCTAAATACTCAAGATGTCCATGAGCATGTCCTGTCTCACCTTCAGCAGTTGATCTAAAAACTGTAGCTACATCATTATATCCTTCAATATCAGCTTTTTGAGCAAAGTATAAATATCTTCTATTTGCTTGGCTCTCTCCTGCAAATGCTGCTTTTAAGTTTTCTTCTGTCTTAGTTCCTTTTAATGACATTTTAATCTCCTTAATTAATGTTATTAAATATATAAGTTTTATAACAAAAATGTCAACAGTTTAGAATAATTATAATGTATAATTTAAACTATTGATATTACAGTATTATTTTTGATTTTGATTATCAGTTGCAACTTTTACTAATACTTCAACTGAATTTATTTTTTTTCCTGAAATATTTCTTTTTATCTTAGGTGTTTCAATAATTTTTTCGTCACAATCGATTAATTCATTTGTATCTTCATCAAAAAAATGGTGATGATTAGTTGTGTTGGTATCGAAATAACTTTTATCACTATTTATAGAGATCTCTTTTAAATACCCTTTATATTTAAATGCATGAACAGTATTATAAACTGTGGCTAAAGATATTTTTTCATTTAACATTTCTGAAATATTTTTAGCTAGATCATTTATTGTAAAATGGAAAGTATTGTCCCTATCAAACAAAAGCTCACAAATTTTTAGCCTTTGTTTTGTTGGTCTTAGTCCTGATGATCTTAATTTATCAATAAATTCGTTCTTTTTAGACATTGTTTTTTATAATAATTCTAAACTTTATGTATATTATAATACCCTAAAATCAAGTAATAAGATGTTCAAATTTTATGAAAAAAAACTCCTATTCATATGATGAACTTATAAATTGTGGAAACGGAGGTCTTTTTGGCCCTGGAAATGCTAAATTACCACTTCCGCCAATGCTTATGTTTGATAGAATTACAGAAATAAATGATAATAATGGTGCTTTTAAAAAAGGGTCATTAAAAGCAGAATTAGATATTAAAAAAGATCTATGGTTTTTTGATTGTCATTTTAAAGAAGACCCTGTGATGCCAGGTTGCCTTGGACTTGATGCTATGTGGCAATTAGTGGGTTTTTATTTGGGTTGGATAGGAAACCCTGGAAAAGGAAGAGCTTTAGGAGTAGGGACTGTTAAATTTACGGGTGAAGTATTACAGAATGTTAAATTAGTGACATATGAAATTGATATGAAAAAAATTATGTCTCCAGGTGGAACGACTGTAGGGCTGGCTAATGGAGTTGTTTTAGCTGATGGAAAAAAAATCTATTCAGCAGAAAGTTTAAAGGTAGGATTATTTAAGTAATGAGAAGAGTTGTAATTACAGGCTTAGGTATTGTTTCATGTTTAGGAAATAATCAAGAAGAAGTTCATCAATCTCTTTTAAATTCAAAATCAGGGATAACTTTTTCTGAAGAGTATAAAGAACATAATCTTAAAAGCCATGTTCATGGAAAACCTAATATTAAACTTGAGGATCATGTAGATAGAAAAACTATAAGATTTATGGGATCAGGCTCAGCTTATAATTATATTGCAATGAAAGAGGCAATAAAAGACTCTGGCCTAGAAGAAAATGAAGTTAGTAATTTTAAAACAGGAATTGTAATGGGTTCTGGGGGTCCCTCTATTGAAAACGTAATTTTAGCTGCAGATAAAACTAGAGCTAAAACTCCAAAATTAATGGGTCCATTTATTGTACCCAGAACAATGGCTAGCACAGCTTCAGCAACGCTTGCTGTTCCTTTTAAAATAAAAGGAACAAACTACACAATGAGTTCAGCGTGCGCAACTAGTGGACACTGTATTGGAAACTCTATGGAGCTAATTCAAATGGGTAAACAAGATGTTATATTTGCAGGAGGAAGTGAAGAAATTCACTGGGCAATGACTGCTATGTTCGATGCAATGACTGCTTTATCATCAAAATATAATGATACTCCACAATCTGCATCGAGAGCATATGATAAAACTAGAGACGGTTTTGTAATCGCAGGTGGTGGTGGAGTTTTAGTTCTCGAAGAATACGAACATGCAAAAGCTAGAGGTGCAAAAATTTATGCAGAATTAACAGGTTATGGAGCTACCTCTGATGGTTACGATATGGTAGCACCATCGGGTGAGGGAGCCGTAAGATGTATGAAAATGGCAATGGCAACTACTAAAAATAAAATTGATTATATTAATACCCATGGAACATCTACCCCAGTAGGAGATATAACTGAACTAAATGCAGTTAAAAATACTTTTGGAGATAATATTCCAAAAATTAGTTCAACAAAATCATTATCAGGACATCCATTAGGAGCTGCATCAGTGCATGAAGCCATTTATTGTTTAATAATGATGAAAAATAATTTCATTGCTGGTTCAGCAAATATTTTTGAAATGGATGAAGAAGCTAAAAAATTCCCGATAGTTGCCAAGACAGAAACTGGGACAACTTTAAACACCGTGATGTCTAATAGTTTTGGTTTTGGTGGAACCAATGCTGCTTTAATTTTTGAAAAGGTTTAATTATGAGTTTGATGAAAGGTAAAAAAGGTTTAATCATGGGTGTTGCTAATGAAAGATCTATTGCCTGGGGTATTTCTCAAAAACTTTCAGAAGCTGGAGCAAAATTAGCATTTACATATTTAGGTGATGCTCTTAAAAAAAGAGTTGTTCCCTTAGCTGAAAAATTAAACTCTAAAATAACATATAGTTGTGATGTCGAAAAAAAAGAAGAAGTAGTCAAATTGTTTGAGGATATCAAATCTCAATGGGGAGAAATCGATTTTGTTGTTCATGCAGTTGCTTTTTCGGATAAGTCAGAATTATCAGGTGAATATTTAAACACAACAAGAGAAAACTTTTTAAGAAGTATGTTAATTTCATGTTTTTCATTTACAGAAGTAGCAAAAGAAGCCTCAAAAGTAATGAAACAAAATGGAAGCTTGCTTACATTAACTTATGAGTCTACTAAAGCTATTCCAAATTATAATGTAATGGGTGTTTGTAAATCAGCGTTAGAGGCAAGTGTAAAATATCTAGCTAGAGATTTAGGAACTAAAAGTATAAGGGTTAATGCAATAAGTGCTGGACCTATTAAAACATTAGCTGCTTCTGCTATTGGCGATGCAAAATTCTTATATAAATGGAATGAAGACCATTCTTTCTTAAAAAGAAATGTGGATATCCACGATGTAGGAAATTCAGCATTATATCTACTAAGTGATCTTGCTAATGGTGTTACAGGTGAAATTCATTATGTAGATGCTGGATATAATAAAGTTGGAATGCCAGATCCTAAAAATATTAGCTGATATAATTTAAGTAATGGAAATTTTCATATTTTTAATTTGTCTAGTATTTGTTATTTATTTTTTATTTAGACCCACCTCTAAAAAAGAAAAAGACCAATTTAATGATAAAAATAATTGGCGAGGTGGATTTTAATTATTATTCAGCAGCCTGTTTTATAGAAAGTTTAACTTTACCTCTATCGAAACCAATTACTTTTACTTTTACTTCATCACCTTCTTTTACGATGTCAGTAACTTTAGCTACTCTTTTGGCTGCAAGTTCTGAAATATGAACAAGTCCATCTTGTTTTCCCAAAAAATTAACAAATGCACCAAATTCCATAATCTTCATAACTTTACCTGAGTAAATTTTATTTAATTCAGCTTTTGCAGTAATATCTTTAATCATTTGCAAAGCAATATTTCTAGACTCTTCATCAGGAGCAGCAACAGTTACAACTCCTTCATCATTCACATCTACTTTTGCTCCTGATTTTTCAACTATCTCTCTGATAGTTGCCCCACCTTTTCCAATTACAGCTGCAATATCCTTTTTATCAACATTTATTTTTTCCATTTTTGGAGTATGTTTTCCAACATCCTCTCTTGAAGCTGATAATGCCTTATTCATCTCTCCTAAAATATGAACTCTTCCATCTTTAGCCTGGCTTAATGCCTGCTCCATAATTTCAAATGTAATACCAGTAATTTTAATATCCATTTGTAGGGAAGTAATTCCATCTTTAGTTCCAGCAACTTTAAAATCCATATCACCTAAATGATCTTCATCACCTAAAATATCTGATAAGACACTAAAATCATTTCCCTCTTTAATTAATCCCATTGCTATACCTGCAACTGGTTCTTTAATTGGTACTCCTGCATCCATTAATGCAAGTGATGTTCCACAAACTGTAGCCATTGATGATGAACCATTAGACTCTGTTATTTCGGATACTACTCTAAAAGTATAAGGAAATGACTCTTTTGTGGGCAATGAAGAATGAATAGCTCTCCATGCTAATTTACCATGTCCTATTTCCCTTCTACCAGTTCCTATTCTTCCAGTCTCTCCAACTGAAAATGGTGGAAAATTATAGTGCAACATAAATCTTTCTTTTTGTAGTCCATCTAAGCTTTCAATTCTTTGTTCATCATCTGATGTGCCTAGGGTAGCAGTTACAATTGCTTGTGTTTCTCCTCTTGTAAACAAAGCAGAACCATGTGTTCTTGGCAAAATTCCAACCTCACATGAGATAGGTCTTACATCAGATAAGCCTCTGCCATCAATTCTATTTTTATTTTTTAAAATATCAGTTCTTACAATTGATTTTTCTATCTTTTTAAGCTCAGAATTTACATCTAAATCTGTATAGTTTTCATCTTCCTCATAAAGTTTTTTAGCTTTATCTGTTATCTCTGAAATTTGATTTGACCTATCTTGTTTATCTCTTGTTGCAAAAGCTTTTTTAAGATCTTCTGTAAAGGCTTCTTCAAGTTTTTTCTTAACTTCAGACAGATCTTTCTTTTCAACAACCCATTCAGGTTTTCTACATTCTTTTGCAAGTTCCTCAATCATTTTAATCACAGGAACAAAGCCTTCATGACCAAATTTAACAGCATTTAACATTTCTTCCTCTGTTAAACCACTTGCCTCAGACTCAACCATAAGCACAGCATCTTTTGTACCTGCTACGACTAAATCTAATTTTGATTTTTCTAATTCTGCTTTAGATGGATTTAAAACATATTTTCCATCAATATATCCAACCCTAGATGCACCAACAGGACCCAAAAAAGGCATACCTGAAATAGCTAATGCTGCTGATGAGGCTATAATAGATAAAATATCTGCTTCATTTTCCTTATCGTAAGAAATTACAGTCGGTAATAACTGAACCTCATTTTTAAATTCGTCAGGAAACAGAGGTCTTATTGGTCTATCAATTAATCTAGAAATTAATGTTTCGCTTTCTGTCGGTCTTGCTTCTCTTTTAAAATATCCTCCTGGAATTTTTCCAGCTGCATAATATTTTTCTTGGTAATTTACAGATAATGGAAAGTAATCCACATCAGGGTTTACTTTTTTTGCACCCACTACTGTTGCTAAAACTACTGTTTCTCCACATGTTGCTATTATTGCACCGTCTGCCTGTCTTGCTACTTTACCTGTTTCTAAACTTATCTTCTTTCCCGCTACTTCAATTTCCTTATTATATAATTTAAACATTTCATTTCCATTTCGTTTCGTTCGTTTCGTCCCATTCCGTTCTATCTATCTTGAGTTCTATTTCCTTAAATTCAATTTCGACAGTACATTCTTGTAAGAGTTCACCTTATTTCTTTTAAGATAGTCTAACAATTTTTTTCTTCTATTAACTGCTTTTAACAATCCAACGGATGAATGTTTATCTTTTTTGAATTGTTTAATATGCTTAGAAAGCGTTTCAATTTTATCAGTTAACAAAGCTATCTGGATTTCAGATGATCCTGTATCTTTATCGTGGATAGCCAATTCTTGTGCTTTTTTACTCATATATTATTTTCCTATTTATTTGTTTGTTTTATTAAATTTTCAATTTTTTCTGCATACTCAAAAGACTCATCTTTTCTAAAAAGTAATTTTGGTAAAAATTTCATTATTACTTTTTGTGATAATATTTTTCTTATTAAAAAAGAATACTCTTTTAATTTTTCTATTGACTCGTCCGCATTTTTTCCACCAAGAGGCAAAACATAAGCTTTAGCGATTTTTAAATCCTGACTCATTCTCACTTCAGTTACTGTAATAGTATTTGTTTCTAAATTTGGCAACTTAGCCTCATTTCTTAAAAAAATCATACTTAAAGATTGTTTTATCATTTCTCCAACTCTTAATTGTCTTTGAGATATCGGTTTTCCTATTCTATCAGCCATTATATTGTCCTCTCTTTTGATGTAACATTAAATGCCTCAATTGTATCGTTTTTTTGAAAATCCATGTAATCTTTTACTGTAATTCCACACTCTTGACCATTATTTACCTGTTTGACCTGATTTTTTTCTCTAAAAATTGTTCCTATTTTACCCGTATAAATAATTGTTCCATCTCTAACTATTCTAACATTAGAAGTGCTTAAAATCTCTCCATCAACTACTTTTGAGCCTGCCACTTTCCCTGCCCCTGAAACTTTAAATATTTCAAGTATTTGAGCTGATCCTGTAATTGTCTCTTGAATATCAGGAGTTAATAAACCTGACATTCTTTTTTTAACATAATCAAGAACTTCATAGATTATATTAAATGATGAAATATTAATATTTTCATTCTCTGCTAATTTTTTTGCTTCTTTACTTGGTTTTACATTAAATGCAATAACTACAGCATTGGAAGCCTTTGCTAATGTTATATCAGTTTCAGTTACCATTCCAATATCAGCTAATATAATTTTAGGCTTAACTTCATCATGATCAAATTTACTAATAGCATTTTTTATTGCCTCCGAAGATCCATGAACATCTGATTTAATTATCAAATTTAGCTCTTCTGTTGAAGATTGATTTGAAAATGCAGACTCTTGTGTTGCAAAAGATAATGGATTTTTATTTTCTTTATTTTCTTGTGCTCTACTTTCACTTAACGTTTTTGCTTCTTTCTCACTTTCCAAAACTATAAAATCATCACCTGATTTTGCAGCACCATTAATACCTAGTACTTCCACAGGGGTTGATGGTAAAGCTTCATCAATATTCTTTCCTTTATCATTTATGATTGCTCTAACCTTTCCCCATTTCAATCCACTAACAAAAAAATCTCCCTTTTTAAGCGTCCCAGATGTAACAATTAAATTAGCTACTGGACCTCTCCCTATATCTATCTTTGATTCCAATACTGTTCCTGTAGCTTTAGTTTCAAAATTTGTTTTCAAATCTAAAATTTCTGCTTGAAGAATTATAGACTCAATCAATTTTTCTAAATTAAGTTTTGTTTTTGCTGAAATTTCAACCATCAAAGTATCTCCAGATAATTCTTCCGCTATCAATTCATGCTCTAATAATTGGTTCTTTATTTTTTGTGGATCAGCTTCTGGTAAATCACATTTATTAATCGCAACAACAATTGGAACTTTTGCTGCTTTAGCATGTTTGATAGATTCAACTGTTTGTGGTTTTACTCCGTCATCAGCAGCAACAACTAGAACAACTATATCTGTTAATTTTGAACCTCTAGCTCTCATTTCCGTAAATGCAGCATGACCTGGTGTATCTATAAAAGTTAATTTATTTGAATGACTTTCAATTTGATAAGCTCCTACATGCTGAGTAATACCTCCAAATTCACCTGATACAACGTTTGCACTTCTTAAAACATCAAGAACAGATGTTTTACCATGATCAACGTGACCCATTACAGTTATAATTGGTGGTCTATTTTTTAAGTTTTCTGATCTAGATTCTTTTATTTTTTTTATTATTTCTTCAGCTTTTTCTTCTCTTATTGGATTATGACCAAACTCTTTTACGAGAAATTCTGCAGTATCAGCTGCTAATGTTTGATTAATAGTTACTGTTACTCCCATACCAAACAAAAATTTAATAACATTACTTGATTGTTCTGCCATTCTATTTGCTAATTCTCTTACTGTAATGGCTTCAGGTATATTTATATCTCTTTTAATTTGTTTTTGATTTTCACTATCATCATTTTTATTAGCATTTTTAAGTTCTTTTTGTCTTGCTCTTTTTACAGATGCTAAACTTCTTTCCCTAGTTTCAATCTCATCACTTAGTGCTCTTGAAACTGTTAATTTAACCTCTCTTTTTTTAGTTCCTAGTTTTGTTTTTTTATCTTTATTTTCATTATCGTCCTTTAATCTTTTTGTTGCTCTCTGCTCAGCTAACTTTCGTTTTTCAAAATCACTAGTTGTTGATGATGTTTTTGCTAAAAATTTTGGCTTCGAAAAAATATCTTTTTTGCTGAAAGGTGAACTTTTTTTAAATCCAAAAGATTTATTTGATGTTTGATGGCTTTGCTTCTTATCAATTATTACAGTTTTTTTATCTTTAAAGTTTTTAAATGATTTTTTGGTAGTTCCTGAAATAGTAAGTTTTGTTTTTTTGTTCTCCATTTCTCATACCTCAATCTTTATAAACTATATTTCTTGCTGACATTACTAAATTGTCCGCCTCTTCTTTAGACAGTGCAAAATCTTCTAGATAACCTTGTATCTTAATCCTCTCTCCCTTAATGACGTCATAACCACCTGTTAATTCATCTGAAGCCAAATCAGCAAAATCTTCTAATTTTAATATTTTTTGTTCACCTAAGGTTACTAGCATCCCGGGAGTTAATCCTTTCAAATTGATAAGTGAGTCATCTAAACCTAAATCTTTTATTCTTTGCGAAATATCTTCTTGATCTTTTTTATGAAAATCCTCTGCTCTTTCAATTAAAGCTTTAGCTGTTTCCTCCTCTATTCCTTCAATTTTTGTTAAATTTTCCAATGATGTATCTTTTATATCATCTATTGTTGAAAAACCTTCTGCTACCAATAATTGACCTAGTGTTTCATCCAGCTCTAGATTTTTAACAAAGTTATCAGTTTTTTCTTTAAATTCTATTTGTCTTCTCTCAGAGTCTTCCTGATCTGTCATTATATTTATTTCATAATTTAATAATTTCGTAGCTAGTCTAACGTTTTGTCCTCTTCTACCAATAGCTTTACTAAGATTTTCTTCTGTAAGAATTACATCAAGTTTTTTTCTTACAGCATCAACGTTTACTCTTTGAACTTCAGCTGGTGAAAGGGCGTTAGAAACTAGAATTGCTGGATCCTCAGACCAATTAACAATATCAATTTTTTCACCTTGCAATTCATTTACTACTGCCTGAACTCTCGATCCTCTCATTCCAACACATGCTCCAACTGGGTCTAGTGACGTATCGACTGCTTTTACACAAATTTTAGCTCTACTACCAGGATCTCTAGATGAAGATTTTATTTCAATTAAACCATCGTAAATTTCAGGAACTTCTTGGGTAAAGAGTTTTTCCATAAATTTTGGATGAGCTCTAGACAAAAAAATTTGCTGTCCTCTAGATTCTCTTCTAACGTCAAAACAATAGGCTTTTACTCTATCTCCCGCTTTAATATTCTCTCTTGGAATTAGTTCATTCTTTTGAATAATTGCCTCAGTTCTACCTAAATCAACTATTACATTTCCGAATTCTAATCTTTTTACAATACCGCTTAAAATTGTATCTTTCTTATCAATAAATTCATTAAACTGTCTCTCACGCTCTGCTTCTCTTACATTAAGAGTAATAACTTGTTTTGCTGTTTGTGCAGCAATTCTCCCAAAATCAAAAGTGGGAAGAGGTTGTAAAATTTCTTCTCCAATTTTTTTATCTTTATTTGACGCATCTAAAATTATAGCATCCTCAAGTTTGATTTCTGTGTTTGTATTTTCTGGATTTTCAGAAATTATTAACTTTCTAAAAATTTCAATATCACCACTTTCTCTATTGATTAGTACCTTTATTTCATTGTCGTGACCAAACTTTGATTTTGCTGCTTTAGCTATCCCTGTTTCCATAGAGTTAATAATTAATTCTTTATCAATAGATTTTTCTAATGCTACTGCCTCAGCAATTCTTAATAATTCAAGTTTATCTGCTCTTTTATTTAACATAACTTTATATACTCCAAAAAAAAATGGGCCAAAGCCCATTTTGATAATTCAACAATGTAGTCGCAATATATAAAAGTTTTTTAATTATTCAATAAAAACTATTTTGAAAAAATGTTTGTTTTATCAGTATTTTCCCATGAAAAAGCTCCATTCTTTTCAACTTCTCTGCCGAAATGCCCGTACGATGCTGTTTTTTCATATATTGGTTTATTTAAACCAAGCAACTCTCTTATTCCCCTAGGACTTAAATCAAAATTTTCCTTTATTTTTTCCTCTACAAATTTATTTTTATCTAAATCGTTATCAAAAAGATTTACATAAATAGAAAGTGGTTTTGAAACCCCTATGGCGTAAGCTAATTGTATTAAACACTTATCTGCAATTTTTGAAGCAACAACGTTTTTTGCTATATATCTAGCTGCATAAGCTGCAGACCTATCAACTTTAGTCGGATCTTTACCAGAAAAAGCACCTCCCCCATGTGGTGCTGCACCCCCATAAGTGTCTACAATAATTTTTCTTCCTGTTAATCCACAATCTCCATCAGGACCACCTATAACAAAATTACCAGTCGGATTTACATAAAACTCTTTTTCATCGAAATCTTGCATAAAATTTTTTGGTATAGAATTCATCATATATGGTCTTAATAATTCTCTAACTTGATCTTGATTTACATCAATTGAATGTTGTGAAGATATTACAACAGATTTTACTTTTGACGGTTTACCATCAATATATTCAAAAGTTACTTGACTTTTAGAGTCAGGTTCAATGTTTTCTAATTTTCCAGACTTTCTATCCTCAGCCATTAATCTTAAAATTTTATGTGAATAATGGATTGGAGCTGGCATTAAAACATCCGTTTCATTACAGGCATAACCAAACATTATTCCTTGATCTCCTGCACCTTCATCTTTATTACCAGATGAGTCTACTCCCATGGCAATATCTGCTGATTGCGAGTGTAAATGACTTTCTATTTTAGTAGCCTCCTTCCACGTAAAACCATCTTGGTCATATCCGATATCTTTAATGCAATCTCTTACTTTATTTATTAAATAATCTTTTTTAATTTCAGGTCCTCTAACTTCACCAGCTAGTACAACTTTATTTGTTGTAGTAAGTGTTTCACATGCTACCCTTGCGTAAGGATCATTTGATAAGTAAGTGTCAACCACCATGTCAGAAATTCTATCTGAAACTTTGTCAGGATGACCTTCAGAAACAGATTCACTTGTAAAAAGAAAGTTTTTTAAATTACTCATTTTTAATTTTATTAAATGAAAAAATTAAAAAAATATACAATAAAATTAATAAAAAAAATATTTTATTTCCATAAATAGAAAATATTGTTGGTTCTAAATCTCTTCTATTTATAAAATCAATATAACCATCTTCTCCATAATCAATTTTTTTTTCAATTTCACCTATTGGATTTATTATAACTCCCATTCCATTATTGGCAGATCTTACTACGTATTTACCACTTTCTATTGCTCTAAAAATACTGTGCACCAAATGTTGTTGTGGACCAACAGAATTTCCAAACCATCCATCTTCAGATATGTTTAAAATATAATCAAAGTTAAAATTTTTTGTAAGTTTTCCACTATAAATTATTTCATAACAAATAAGTGGTAGAAAGCTCAAACTATCAAAACCATTTTTAAATTGAATAATTTTCCTTTGTTCACCCCTAGTAAACGATCCAAAATTATTTGTAATTGTTTTAAAACCGACCTTTGTTAAAAAACTTTCAAAAGGTATAAATTCACCAAAAGGAACTAGATTAACTTTGTTATAATCTTTTATTAAATTTAAATTATTATCAAATACAGAAAATGAATTAAAAAATTCATATTGTCCTTTATTTGCCTTTCTACTTGTTATTCCAAGACCAACTAAATGATTTTTTGTAAAATTACTTTCAAATAAATCACTATATAAAATTAATTGATCTTGATATGTGCCAGGTATTATTCCTTCAGGCCATAAAAAAAATATTTTTTTTTCAGGGTCAGGAGAGCTTAAATTTATCAGTTCATTTATAACCTTTTTTGTATCTACATTTGTATAGAATTTATCTAAGCTTATATTTGAACTTACAGCTCTAATTGTGTAGGAATTTTCTGTTAAATTTTTACTCAAGAAAAGATTTTTATACAAAGCACTATAAATTAATAACAATACAGGAAATAATGATAATAATATAAAAACAATTATTTCTTTTTTTGATTGTCTAAGAATGTAAATTGAGGGTAATGCAAAAAAACTAATGACCATAAGATTTAACGAATAAGTGCCTATTACTGAAAGAAAACTTAAGAAATCAATATTATCGGCAAGACTATAGACTATTAAATTCCATGGAAAACCAGTCAGAATATTTCCTCTGATATATTCAACTAATCCAAATAAAAGTGAAAAAAGAAAAAATGCGCTTGTTACATTTTTAAAATTAAAAATATAAAAAACAAATGTAATTATTCCGTAAAATAAAGCTAAAAAAGCTGGAATTAAAATAAGGGCTACTGGTATTAAAAAATTAAGATTCTGATCAAAAGTAAGAGAAATAGTTATCCAATATATATTTGTTAAAAAATAACCAAAACCAAATAACCAACCATAAAAAAAGAAAATTTTTTTATTAGAATGTTTTAAATTTTTAAATAAAAAAATAAAAAATATACTAAATGTAAAAAAATTGATTAAAAAAAAGTTTATTGGCGGAAGACTTAATGAGCTGAGTGCTCCTATGACTATTAATAAAAAAGTATCTAATACAATCTTTTTTTTTAATTTAATTGATGAATTTCTGAACGGATCTAAAAATTTTTTGTTCTTCATTAAGCATTTTTATATAATCTTTTTTTCTAATATGATCAAAATTTAATAAATGTAAAAAACCGTGGATAAAGGTTTTTGCTACATTCTCCTTAAAAAAAGATGTTTTTGAGCTTTTAGGTTTATTCATATAATTAAAACTAATGATTATATCTCCTAAGTAAATCTCTTTGGATTTTTTAGATTTTTGGTGAAATGGGAATGATAAAATATCGGTATGTTTATTTTTATTCCTAAATTTTTTATTAAGTTTTTTTACATTTTTGTTGTTTGAAAGTAACAAAGTAAGATAAATTTTTTTATTAACAAATTGAAATTTTTTTGGGAAAAACTTACACAAATTATTAAAAAAAAACTCCTTTTTCTTTATTTTTTTTGACCAGGATTTATCCTCAGAAAGTACATTAACCTTGATCATTATTGTTAGAATATGCTTTAACAATTTTTGATACTAAAGGATGTCTAACTACATCTGAATGATCAAAATCTACAACCGAAATTTCATTTAAATGTGATAGTATTTTTTTTGATCTATCTAATCCAGAAGCTCGTTTATGAGGTAAATCGATTTGAGAGGGATCACCGTTAACTACAATTTTAGAATTTTCACCAATTCTCGTTAAGAACATTTTTATTTGAGTGTCAGTAGCATTTTGAGCTTCATCTAAAATTGCAAAAGAATTTTTTAAAGTTCTCCCTCTCATAAAAGCAAGAGGGGCAATCTCTATATCACCAATTTCAATCATTCTTTGAATTTTTTCGAAATGAAACAAATCATAAAGTGAGTCATATAAAGGTCTTAAATATGGATCAACTTTTTCTTTCATATCTCCTGGTAAAAAGCCTAATCTCTCTCCAGCCTCTACAGCTGGTCGTGATAATATTATTCTTTCTATTTTTTTTTCAAGCAACATCGTCAAACCAACAGCAACAGCTAAAAATGTTTTTCCTGTACCAGCAGGCCCAGCTGAAATTATTATTTCACTTTGTCTTAATGCTCTCACATATTCTTTCTGTTTTTCTGATCTTGGTATAATAGATTTTTTTGGTGTTTTAATTATATCTGTAATATTTGAATTTTTAACTTTTTCATTTATCATAAACTTATCTACAGAAGAAAAAATATCTTTATCTTCTATGCTACCATTGTTAATGAATTGATCTACTAAAAATTGAATTGCATTCTTAACAATCTCATTTTTTTCAGTACTAGATTTTATTAAAATGGAATTTCCTCTAGAATAAATACTTGCACCTGTTATCTTTTCCAATTCTTTGAGATTTTTATTAAATTCTCCAACAATACCTATCAATAGGTTGTTATCTTGAAAAATAACACTTAAAGAATTATTTTCCGAATAAACAAACTTTAATAAAGATTGGTTATTTTTTTTTATTAGGTTACTCAAATCTATGCCACTCTTCTTTTTAATTTTAAGCTTTCACCAAATAGAGTATTTTGGTTACTATTTTTAATTTTTACTTTCACTACATTGCCTACTTCTTCATCATTACCATCAAATATGACTGAAGTCATGTATTCTGATCGACCAAAAAATTTGTTACTTTCCTTTGTTTTATTTTCTACCAAAACCTCAATTTCTTTATTTTCAAGGGATTTATTCATTAAAATTTGATGATCAAAAAGTTGTTTTTGAACTTTTTCTAATCTTCTTAAAGAAATTTTTTTATCAATAAGGTTTAATCCTGAGGCAACAGTTCCAGGTCTTGGACTGAATATAAATGAAAATGAATTTATGAATTTGATATTTTTAATTAAATCTAAAGTTGCTTTAAAATCTTTTTCTTCTTCTCCAGGATAAGCGATTATAAAATCACTTGAAAACTCAATACTTTGATTAATCATTTTTAATTTTTCATATGTTTTTATATAATCTCTAACTAAGTGTTTTCTATTCATCAATTTTAAAATTCTATCAGATCCACTTTGCACTGGTAGATGAACTAATGGCATTATCTTTTTCGAGATGCTATAAACGTTTATTAAATCCTCTGTCATGTCTCTAGGATGAGAGGTGGTATATCTAATTCTTTTTATCTCCCGAATTTTTTCTATTTCAAGTATTAGATCTGACAACCTATAATCATTACTGTTATAAGCATTAACATTTTGGCCTAATAATATAATTTCTTTAACACCATTTTCAGATAAACTTTTCGCCTCATCAATTATCTCTTTAAATGATCGTGAGTGTTCAGGACCTCTAGTGTACGGAACTACACAAAAATGACAAAATTTATCACAACCCTCTTGAATGGTTAAAAATGAAGAAACTTTCTTTGATGAATTTTGAATTTTATTCAAATAATCAAATTTTGAAATAGTATCAAATTCTGTTTCATCTAATTTTTCTTGATTATCAATATGTTCTTTAATCTTATCATTTATTTTATGATAAGCTTGCGGTCCAATAACAATATCTATATATGGCTCCCTTTTTATCATTTCTTCGTTTTCTGCTTGAGCAACACAACCTGCAATTATAATTATTGGTTTTTTTTTAAACTTAAATTTTTTTTTTACTCTACCTATTTCATGATAAACCTTTTCTTTAGCTTTATCTCTAATGTGGCAAGTATTTAATAGATAACAATTTGTTTCCTCTAGATTTTCTGTTTTAGTAAATCCAATTTTTTTGGTAATATCAAAAATACGATTGGAATCATATTCATTCATTTGGCACCCAAACGTTTTAATAAAGATTTTTTTACTCATCCTTTGGGTCTATTTTAACTCCGTATAACTCAAGTTTATGATCAACTAGTTTATAACCATATTTTTCAGCTACTTTTTTTTGTAATTTTTCAATATCATCATCTACAAACTCAATAATCTTTCCAGTTTTAACATCGATTAAATGATCATGGTGGCCTTCATTCAATTCTTCATATCTAGCTTTGCCACCTTTAAACTCATGTTTTGTAAGTATCCCTGACTCTTCAAATAATTTTACAGTTCGATAAACAGTTGCGATACTTATTTTGGGGTCAATTTTTGATACTCTTTTATAAAGTTCATCGACATCTGGGTGATCTGTTGATTCTGACATCACTTTTGCAATTATACGTCTTTGATCCGTAAGTTTAACACCTTTTGATAAACATTTTTGTTCAATAGTTTCAGACATTTCTAATTTTAACTCAAATAAATAGGATTAATCAAATTTTTTTTAATTTTATATTTTTGACATAAATTTGGAATATCTTCATATTTAACTTCGTTTTCGTACTCAAAATCATCAAAACTAAAGCAAAAATAATCAATATTATTTGATAAATTAATAGCTTTTACAATTGAAAGTGAATTTCTTATTCCAGCAAAACTTCCTGGACCCCTATTTACATAAATTTGTGAAATTTTTTTAAAACTTAAATTTTTTGACATTAAAAATTCATTAATAAGCATTACCAGTTTTTCATAGTTATTTTTACTATTTTCATAAATAATATTATAACTATTATCATTATTAATGATCATAAAAAAAACTTTGTCTTTGGCCGCATCAATTATTAGCTTATTCATCTTACAATTTATTTTTTTCACTAACTCTAATTCACAAGACAATAATAGTAAATATTATTCAAACGATAGTGGTGTTTTATCTATAATGTATCATCGCTTTAATGAAAATAAATATCCATCAACAAATGTACGTATGGAGATCTTTCATAAACAAATGGAAGTTATAAAACAACTAGGTTATAAATTTTATAATCCAGAGTATTTTTTGAAAGAATTTGAAAAACCAAAAAATGAAAAGAAAATATTAATTACTATAGATGATGGATTTAAATCATTTTATAATGAAGCTTGGCCATATTTAAAAAAAAATAATATTCCATTTATCCTTTTTGTGTCTACTGAACCTGTTGGAAAATATGGCTATATGTCATGGGATGAAATTAAAGAAATAGATGAATCTAAATTAGGTTTTATTGGCCATCATTCACATACTCATAAATATCTAATTGATTTTAGCGAAAAGGAATTTGAAAATGATATAGAAACAGCTTCAAGAATTTTTCAAAAAGAACTTGGATATGTACCACCAATTTTTTCTTATCCTTTTGGAGAATATTCATTTTATATGAAAAATTACATTTCTAAAAATTTTAAATTAGCGTTTGGTCAACATTCTGGGATTATTGATATAAATAAAGATAAATATGAACTTCCTCGATTTCCAATCAATGAAAAATATGGAGAATTAAAAAGGTTTAAATCAATAATTAATTATCTACCACTTGAATACAAATCATTAGAACCTGAGGAAAAAAAGTTAAACAAAAATAACAATCCTCCAAAATTGATTGTAAAATTTTTTGATGAACAAAAAAATATAGAAAATATTAACTGTTATTCAAATGATGGTGGTAATTGGAAAAAACCAAATCTGAAATTTTTATCGAATACTCTAATAATCAATTTTGAAGATCCTTTCTTACCTAGACGAGGTAGAATAAATTGTTCATTAAATGATAATGGGAAATGGCGTTGGTTTGGAACACAATTTACCGTGAAACAAAAACTAAATTAAGCTCTCTAATTTTATGCTAGAAGGTAATAACTTAGCATCATCAAAATCCTCAAGATTGTTTTGCTTTATAATTTTTTGTAAGACCTCAACATATTGATTTCCAGTTTCCGCATATTCATCTAAAAATTTAGAAAGTATAATACTATTTAACGGCAAGCCTTTATCTCGTAATTTTGCTCTTTCTTTTCTAAATTCTTTGTATGATGAGTGTGTGTTTAGATTTCTTTGATAAGCTCTAACTGACGCTTGAAGCACATTAAATTTCATTACTTTATGACCTTCATCTTTATCTGCATCCTTTGGTTTTAAACCCTCACCTGACCATGTCCATTGTCCGAAAAGGGCATTTCCTTCTTGTGCAAATCTTGAAGTACCCCAGCCAGTTTCCTTTGCTGCTTGAGCTAAAGCCAAAGACACAGGAACTTCATCCATTCTAATTTTTAAAGTTGATAAATCTTTTGATGGAATACCATACTGTTTGTACTTTTTATCTAGCCATTTTTTTTCTAAATCTGTGTTATTACTTTTATTAATTATGCTAAATAATCTTTTTCTATCTAACTTTATATTATTATTTTCTTTCAGTATTAATGGTAAAACTATTTGAATAAAAAATTCTTTTCTTTTATTAGTATTTTCAATCATTTTAATTTCATTCGGCAATAATGTTAAAGCTACAGGTTTTACCAATTTTGTTTTTCTTACATCTTCAAGTTTATAGTCTGTATCTTCAAATAATTGTTTTATAGTAGAAGCATTCAATCTTACAGTATCTGTTTCTAAGTCATTAAGACTAAAAATATCTTTTAGTAAATCTTTCTCATCCAATATTTTATCATCACTTTCTACACTACTAGAGCCATTATTAAGAGTATATGCTAAAACTTGTTTAGATTTATTTTCAAAAGCACCATCTTTATTGTTTGCGTAATTTATGACTAAAGGCATTGAATAAAAAAAGAAAATTAATAACAAAGAGGAAATAAAAATTCTTGGAATTGATCCTATTTCTTTTTGATCAAAATATTGAATGAACTTAGTTTTTTTTATCAAGTTTTTTTTATACATATATTAAATTGCCTCAACTTGTTTAACTTCAGGTATATAATGACACAAAAGATTTTGAACGCCTTGCTTCAAAGTCATCGTTGAACTAGGGCAACCTGAGCAACTACCCTGTAATTGAACCCTAACAATTCCATTTTTAAATTCTTTAAACTTTATATCCCCGCCATCTTTAGCAACAGCTGGTCTTATTTTTTCATTTAAAATTTGAACAATTTTTTTTTCTATATCTTTTAAGTTTTCTAAATTTTCATTTAAATCTTTATCAATTACATATTCTTTACCATCTGAATAATAATCATTTATTAATGAGATAATAATATGCTTTAAATTTTCCCATTCTATATCTTCGTACTTATTCACCGAGACAAAATCTTTTCCTAAAAAAATACTTTCAACACCATTTACAGAAAGTAAATTTCTAATTAATTCATTGTTACTCTCATTTTTGTCATTTATTTCAAAAGATCCATTATTTGATACAATCTTTCCAGGCAAAAATTTTATTGAATTTGGATTTGGTGTAGTCTCTATTTGAACAAACATATTTTATTTATAATCATAAATTATAAAATTAAAACTTGATATTTTAAATGTCTTAAAAGCCTACTATTTCGTGAATTTTTTTTATTTTAAGTGAGGCTTGTTCATTAGCTTTTTCATATCCCTCAACTAGAATTTCATCTAAAAAACTTTTTTCATTTAACAATTTTTTAATTTCTTTAGAAATTGGTGAAATTTTCTCAACTATTACTTGTGATAATTTTTCTTTAAATTCAGAAAAATTCTTCCCTGAAAATTCATTTATTGATTTTTCGAGTGTTAAACCTGTTAAGCTAGAATAAATTCCAATTAAATTTTTTGCTTCTGGTCTCTTATTGAGCTCATCATTATTTGATGGCATCGGCAATGGATCTGTTTTTGCTTTTTTAATTTTATTAATTATTACATCTGAACTATCAGTTAGATTTATTCTACTTAAATCTGATAATTCTGATTTACTCATTTTTTTAGTCCCATCCTTAAGGCTCATAATTCTTGAAAATTCTTTTTGAATTAATGGCTCAGGCACTTTAAAAAAATTTTCTGCTTTAAAATCATTATTAAATTTCTGAGCAACATCTCTACAAAGTTCTAAATGTTGTTTTTGATCATCTCCAACTGGTACATGTGTTGCATCATATAATAATATATCCGCTGCCATTAAAACTGGATAAGAATATAATCCAACACTTGCTTTTTCTTTATCTTGACCAGCTTTTTCCTTAAATTGAGTCATTCTACTCAGCCAACCAGTTCTTGCAGTACAACTTAAAATCCAAGCTGCTTCAGAGTGAGCTGTTACACTTGATTGATTGAATATAATACTTTTTTTTGGATCTATCCCGCTGGCTACAAAAGTAGCTACTGTTTCACGAATGTTATTTCTAAGTTCCTTGGGATCTTGTTTTACTGTTATTGCATGTAAATCAACTACACAAAATATGCAATCATTTTCATCATCATTATTCAACTCTACAAAATTTTTTATTGCTCCCAAATAATTACCTAAATGAAGATTACCAGTAGGTTGAACGCCTGAAAATATTTTTTTTACCATGTTTAATACTTTAATTTAAGATCTTTGGAATTAAAAGCTTTGATAAGAAATGATATCAACAAATATAAAATTAAAGCTAATATTACAACTAAAATTAAGTAAAATAATTTAAATTTATAATCATATATTAAATAATTACTAAAAAAAGAAATTAGATAATTAAAAATAAAGCCCATTAAAATAGATGCAAAAATGATTTTAAAAAAATTCTTTAAAAATATCTTGTTAAATGAAAATAATTTTTTATTACTTAAACAAATATACAAAATTATAGAATTAAACCAAGACGAGATGGATGTTGCTATGGGAATTATTATAAACCCAATATCTCTAAAATAATAAAGACTGATAATAATATTTAAAATTACAGAAATTAAAGAAATATAAAAAGGTGTCTTGGTATCATGATTAGCAAAGAAAAAACTGGAAAAAACTTTTATCAACGCAAATGCAGGTAGCCCGAAGGAGAAATAATAAAGAGCATAAGCTGAATTTTCCACCGAAATCTCGTCAAAAGATCCATAACCAAATAAAGCAGAAATAATCTCATTTGAACCAATCATTAGAGCTATAGTAGCAGGGATACTTAAAAACATACTTAATTCTAAAGCTTTATTTTGAATTAAATGAATTTTATCTATTTTGTTCATTTGAACGTATTTTGATAATTGTGGTAAAACTACAACTCCAATAGCAATTCCTGCTATCGCTAAGTTTATTTGATAAATTCTATCTGCGTAATAAAGATAAGAGACTGCGCTAGCTTGGAATGATGCAATTATTGTTCCAACTAGTATATTTATTTGGGTTACTCCTGATGAAAAAATACTTGGTAAAAGTTTTTTGAAAAAAATTTTGACTGGTTTCGTTATATGAAAATTAAAATTTAATTTAAATGAATAAAATTTATTTACAAATTTATACAAAAAAATAATTTGAAGAAAGCCTGCAATTGAAACACCATAAGAAAGATAGTATACAATATGGTCGTCTAATAATTTCCCAAAAAATAATATTCCAATTAATATTATATTTAAAATAATTGGCGCTGCTGAAGCTGCTGCAAATTTATTATATGAATTCAAGATTGCTGCAAAAAAAGATGCTAAACATACAAACATTAAGAATGGAAATGTAATTCTAGTTAAAGATATTGCTAATTGTAATTTCTCAGTATCTCCCACAAATCCAGGAGCAATTAAACTTACAAAAATTGGCATGAAAATCTCTATTATGAATACTAAAAAAAAAAGACTCAAAAACAAAAGATTAAAAATTTGATCTGCAAATTTTTTTGATTTTACTTTTCCTTTAGTGAGCTCAGATGTATAACTAGGAACAAAAGCAGCATTAAATGTTCCCTCAGCAAATAATCTTCTAAAAGTATTCGGAATTCTAAATGCAACAAAAAAAGCATCAGCAATAAGGCCTGTGCCTAGAAATATTGCAATTAAGATGTCTCTTAAATAACCAAGTATTCTGCTGATTATTGTATAAAATCCAAAAGTCCCTGTTGACTTAATTAAATTCATAAATCATATTAGTCTTAATTTTACCCCATTTGTACACCTAATTAATAAAAAATGAAAAAAACAAAAGTTGATCATTATACTGATAAAGAAGCATTAGAATTTCATAGCTACAAAAAACCTGGCAAGATTGAAATTTCTTCTTCTAAAAATATGACTACAAAGAGAGATCTAGCTTTAGCATATTCTCCAGGTGTTGCCGCACCTGTGAGAGCGATAAGCGAAAATCCTGAGGCTGTTTTTGATTATACAAGTAAAGGAAATTTAGTTGCTGTTATAAGTAATGGTTCAGCTATTTTAGGTATGGGAAATTTAGGTGCTTTAGCCTCAAAACCAGTAATGGAAGGAAAAGCAGTTTTATTTAAAAGATTTGCAGATATTGACTCAATAGATCTTGAGATAGATTCAGGTGATGCAAATGAAATTATTAATAGTATAAAAAATTTTGCTCCAAGTTTTGGTGGAATAAATCTCGAAGATATTGCCGCTCCAGATTGTTTTATTATAGAAGAAAAGTTAAAAGAAATCTTAGATATACCAGTTTTTCATGATGACCAACATGGTACGGCTATTATTACGACAGCAGCATTAATAAATGCCCTAGATATTAGCAAAAAAAAAATTGATGAAATAAAAATAGTTGTGAATGGTGCAGGTGCCTCTGCAATGGCTTGTACTAATTTATTCAAAAAAAGCGGAGTTCCTCAAAAAAATATAACTATGGTGGATAGAAAAGGTGTAATTTTTAGAGGTAGAGATAATTTAAACCAATGGAAATCTAGTCATGCAATCGATACAAAAAATCGAACATTAGATGATGCAATTAAAAATGCAGATGTATTTTTAGGTCTATCCGCAAAAGGTGCTTTAACAAAAGATATGGTAAAAAAAATGTCTAAGAATCCAATTATATTTGCTTGTGCAAACCCTGATCCTGAAATCACACCAGAAGAAATTGAAGAAGTAAGAGATGATGCAATTATAGCAACTGGCAGATCTGATTATCCTAACCAAGTGAATAATTTAATAGGCTTTCCTTATATTTTTAGAGGTGCATTGGATGTAAGAGCAAAAACAATCAATGAAGAAATGAAAGTTGCTGCTGCTCATGCAATTGCAAATTTAGCAAAAGAAGATGTACCAGACGAGGTAGTTGCTGCAATGGGTGGAGAAAGACCACACTATGGAAAAAATTATATAATTCCATCAACTTTTGATCCAAGATTAATTAGTGTAATTCCAGCTGCTGTTGCAAAAGCTGCAATGGAGACAGGTGTTGCAAGAATTAATATTGAAAACTTTGATACATATAAAGATCAACTCAAACAAAGATTAGATCCAACTGTAACCATTATGCAAGGTGTAAATAACTACATTAAGAAAAAACAAAAAAAAGTAGTTTTTGCTGATGGTGAAGATGAAAATATGCTTAAAGCTGCAATAGCTTTTAAAAATTCAAAACTAGGAATACCAATTTTGATTGGAAAAGAAGAATTAATTAAAAATCAAATAAAAAAAATTGGTTACAACGAAAACTTCGATATCGAAATTGTAAACTCAAAAGATACTCCTAAAAGAGAAAAATATGTAAAATATTTGTTTAAAAGACTTCAAAGAGAAAAAGGGATGTTAGAGTGGGATTGTGACAGACTTATAAGGAATGATAGAGTGATTTGGGCATCTTGCATGGTTGCTTGCAAAGATGCTGACGCAATGGTTACTGGAAATACAAGAAGATATTCTTCATCCCTTGAAAAAATAACTCAAGTGGTGGATCCAAGACCTGGAGAAATAATGTTTGGTTTAAACTTAATTGTAAATAGAGGTAAAACCATTTTCATTTGTGATACTTCAGTAATTGAATATCCAAATGCAGAACAATTAGCTGAAATGGCAAAATCAGCAGCTAGAGTTGTAAAACTTTTTGGTATTGTTCCAAAAATTGCTTTTTTATCTCACTCAACTTTTGGCCAACCTGCAACTGATAGAACTAAAAGATTAAGTGATGCTGTAGAAATTTTGAAAAAAAATAATGTTGATTTTAAATTTGATGGGGAAATGCAACCCGATGTGGCTTTGGAAGAAATTTATAAAGAGCTTTATCCTTTTTCTGAAATTGTTGGTAATTCAAATGTTCTTATCATGCCAAGTCAACATAGTGCTGCTATTTCATATAAAATGATTAAATCAATGAGTAGAGCAAAAGTTATTGGACCATTATTGATTGGTTTAGGTTTACCTATCGAAATTGCACCTTTAAGAAGTTCTACTTCAGAAATATTAAATCTAGCTTCTATAGCTGCATATTCAGCTGATGTTATTGACTATAAAAAATAATTTAATCTTTTTGAATTCTTAAATTTTCTACTAATAAAATACTTGCTATCACATCTTCTACATCCAATATTTGTTTTGCTTCTTTTATTACTAGATTTTTTTCATCAGATGTAATTGCAATACCATAAATATAAATTTTCTTTTTGTATGTATCAATTTGATAGTTTGATGCCTTTATATTTTTATTAAAAATAAGCGCAGTTTTTAATTGAGAAGTAATTAGAATATCTTTGGCAGACTGTTTAAAGTTAAACTCCTCTCTAATTTTTATATCATTTCTTACAGATCTAACGCCTTGTGTTTCCCATGCTAATTTTGTTAATTTTAATTTTTCCTCTGGATTATCAACTTTACCTTTAAGAAATATTCTTCCATCTAAAACTTTTGATTTAATAGATAAAAGATATTTTTTATCTATTAAAATTATTCTTGCACTCAAACTTTTCTGCATTATAGAGTCATCGATTTGTGTCCCTATTGATCTTGGATCTGTTGCTACGCTTACACCTGTTCCAAAAATTCCTGTTGATGAGACACCAACACAGCTATTAATAATTAAAGTTAGAAGTAATAATATAGTTAAATTAATTCTCATTTTTCAATTTAAGACAATAATCATATATTAATTTTTTTGATATTTTATTTTCTTTGTTAACCAATTTTATAATTTCTTTAATACTTAATTTATTTATTAATTTACTAATATTTCTTTTATCTGATTCACTCAATAAATGTGAGAATTTATTACTTTTTTTTTTTTCTGATATTACTATTGTGATTTCCCCTTTTAAATTCATATCTAATTTGTCAAGATCATTTATTTTGGATCTTATAAACTCCTCATAATATTTTGAAATTTCTCTACAAATCACAATCTCTCTTCCAATAAATTTTTCTTTTAAAAAAGGGATTATTTTATCAATTTTTTTTGGTGAAATGAAAAAAACTAACGAACAATCTAAATTTGATAATATATTTAAGTCCTCTAATAATTTCTTTTTTTTTTCAGGAAAAAAACCATAGAAAAAGAATTTCTCTGAAAAGCCGCTAATCGAAATAGCAGAAGAAACAGACGATGGTCCTGGTAAAGGAATAATTGCAATGTTTTTTTTAACACATTCATTAATTAATAAATTACCAGGATCAGAAATTGTAGGTGTTCCTGCATCTGATATAAGTGAAATAATTTTTTTATTTACTAAAAGATTAATTATTTTGTCTAAATTTTTTTTCTCATTGAACTTATGATATGAAATTAACTTTGATTTAATTTTATATTTATCAAATAATTTTTTTGAAACTCTTGTATCTTCACATAAAATATAATCAGAATTTTTTAATATTTCTATGGATCTTAATGTAATATCACCTAAATTTCCAATCGGAGTCGGCACCACATAAAGGCCATTTTTTAGATTTTTATTATTAGGTATTGTTAAATTTACAATCATTTTTGTAGTTAAACTATTATAATATCATTAAATGAATAAATTTTTTAAAATATTTCTAATTGTACTAGTTTTGTTATTTGCCAAACATTCCGATGGATTAACTGAAGATGAAAAAATAAAAATTGGACTTTTAGTGCCTTTGTCTGGTGATAATAAAAATCTTGGTGAACAAATAATTAGATCTACTAAAATGGCATTACAAGAAATAGGAACAGATAAAATTGAAATTTTTCCAAAAGATGCTGGCTCTGATGCAAACTCAACTCTCAAATCAGCTTATGCATTGAAAAAGGAAGGAGTAAAAATTATAATAGGACCAATTTTTTTTGATAGCTTAAATTATCTTAGTGAAGTAGAAGATGTAATTTTTTTATCACTTACAAATAAAGTTTCAGATTTACCTAAAAATGTAATTAGCACAGGAGTAAATTCAATATCACAACTTAATACTATAAACAAATTTATCAAATCAAATGAAATAAAAAAAACAATTTTTCTAACTCCTGATCTTCACTATAAAGATGAAGTTAAGTCTGCAATTAAAAAATCTAATATAAAAATATTTAAACATTACATATATGATACAGACCCAACTAAATTAACTCAACAAATTGAGGATTTAACAAACTATAAGATAAGAAAACAAAATTTAGTTGATGAAATAAAAAGAATAGAAAATTCTGACCTTGAAAATAAAGAACGAAGAATAAAAAGACTAAAAAAAAGATATACAATCGGGAATGTAAGTTTTGATTCTATTATAATTTCAGACTTTGATGAAAGTCTTAAAAGCGTTGTCACATCCTTTCTTTATTCTGATGTATCACCAAAGGATAAATACTTTATAACGTTCAATCAGTGGTTTGATGAAAGTTTATTATCTGAAAATGCTACACAACCCATATATTTTCCCTCAATTAACAAAGCTAATTTAGAAAAATTTAATTCAGATTTTCAAATGAAGTATAATCAAAAACCCAACCATTTATCTTTATTAAGTTATGATCTTTTAGGTCTTATTTATTATCTATCTTTAAAAACAGATTTTTCTGATGTAAATAATCTTTTTAAAAAAGAAAATTCATTTAAAGGTAAGATTGGCATCTTTGATGTAAAAAATAATAGTATTCATCATAGACTTAACTTTTATAAAATTGAAAATAATAAATTCAAAGAAATTTTCTAATTTTTTTAAAAGCCTGATACCTGTGATCCATTTTATATTTTTCTGCAGGTTTCATTTGACCAAAAGTTTTACTTTTTTTCAAAGGTATGAAAATTGGATCATAGCCAAATCCATTTTTTCCTTTTGGTTCATCCGAAATATAACCCTCTACTTTTCCTAAAACACAAGCCATTTTTTTATTTAAATAATAAATAGACAGCACACAAATAAATCTAGCTTTAATTTTTTTATTTTTCCAATTTTTATCTTTTTTATTTAACTCTTTGTATACTCTTCTTATAGCCTTACCGAAATCTCCTTGCTTTCCACCCCACCTAGCAGAATAAATTCCAGGACTTTTATCTAAAAAATCTATCTCTAAACCCGAGTCATCAGCCAAACAAATTAATCCTGTTTTTTTTGAGAAATATTTGGATTTAATTAATGAGTTTTCTTTGAAAGTCTTTCCATTTTCAACTGGACTCTTAAGATTAAATTCAGATATAGAATGAATTTTAATGCTTTTTGGCAACAAACTCTTAATTTCACGTAATTTACCCTTGTTATTAGTACCAATCAATAATTTATTAATTTTTTGCATGGGCATCTAGAAATTACTAAAATTCTTACCATATAAGAGGCTATGGAAAAAGAGGAAAACCAAAATAGTACTTCTGCAGATCAAAATCAGGATACATTAAAAGAAACTGAGAAGCCTGAAGAAAACTTAACCAAAGAAAATATAAAAGAAACAAGCCAAGAACCTAAAGAAGAAATTAAAGAACTAAGTCCAGAGGAAAAAATTGCTGAACTTGAAGATAAAATAGCAAGAACTTTTGCTGAAATGGAAAATCAAAGAAGAAGGTTTGAAAAAGAAAAAGAGGATGCTTTTGAATATGGGGGTTATAGTTTTGCTAAAGAAGCTCTTAATTTAATTGACAATCTAGATCGCTCTAAACAAGTCCTTGAAAATGACAATAAACTAAAAGGATCAGACGCATTGAGTAAAACTTTAGAACATTTAGAGATTATAAAAAAAGATCTAATCTCAATTTTCGAAAAAAATAATATTAAACCGATTGATTGCCTTAACAAAAAACTAGATCCAAACTTTCATCAAGCAATGATGGAAATAGAGGATGATACGAAAGAAGCTGGTACAATAATTCAAGAGATACAAAAAGGTTTTACTATCAAAGATAGGCTACTTAGACCTTCATTGGTGGGAGTATCAAAAAAAGTTACAAAAAAAGATGAAAAAACTAAAGAAAATCAGGAAAATTCAAAAAATAAATAATTATGAGATCAACTTGTAGTTTTGCATTTAAACCCTATATGACGAAAGAGAGATTAATATTATGAGCAAAATAATTGGAATAGACCTAGGAACAACGAATTCATGTGTTGCTATCATGGAGGGAACACAAGCTAAAGTTTTGGAAAATACTGAAGGAGCAAGAACAACTCCGTCAGTAGTTGCATTTAGCGATGAAAGTGAAAAATTAATCGGACAGCCAGCTAAAAGACAAGCTGTTACAAATCCAGAAAATACTATTTTTGCAGTTAAAAGATTAATTGGAAGAAATTTTGATGACCCTACTGTTAAAAAAGATATAGAGGCGGCACCTTTTAAAATAGTTAATTCTGAAAAAGGTGATGCTTGGATAGAAGCTAAAGGTGAAAAATATTCTCCATCCCAAATATCGGCTTTTATTTTACAAAAAATGAAAGAAACTGCCGAAAAATATTTAGGACAAGCAGTAACCAAAGCAGTAATTACTGTCCCAGCATATTTTAATGATGCTCAAAGACAAGCGACTAAAGATGCAGGAAAAATTGCTGGCCTTGAAGTACTTAGAATTATAAACGAGCCAACTGCTGCGTCACTTGCATATGGTTTGGATAAAAAACAAAATAAGAAAATCGCTGTTTATGATTTAGGTGGAGGAACATTTGATGTTTCAATTTTAGAACTAGGTGATGGTGTTTTTGAAGTCAAATCAACTAATGGTGATACATTTTTAGGTGGAGAAGATTTTGATAATACTATTGTAGATTATTTAGTATCTGAATTTAAGAAAGATAACGGTATAGATCTTAAATCTGATAAGCTTGCATTACAGAGATTAAAAGAAGCTGCAGAGAAAGCAAAAATTGAATTATCATCAGCTGAACAAACAGATATAAACTTACCATTTATAACAGCTGATAAAACAGGTCCGAAACATATCAATCTAAAAATGACTAGAGCCAAACTTGAAGCTCTTGTTGAAGACTTAATCGCAAAAACAATGCCTCCGTGTAAAACAGCATTAAAAGATGCGGGAATAACTGCTAATGAAATTGATGAAGTTGTTATGGTAGGTGGTATGACAAGAATGCCAAAAGTAATTGAAGAAGTAAAAAACTTTTTTGGTAAAGATCCAAACAAAAGTGTCAACCCCGATGAAGTTGTTGCAATGGGTGCTGCAATTCAAGCTGGTGTTCTTCAAGGTGATGTCAAAGATGTATTGTTATTAGATGTAACTCCTTTATCCTTAGGAATAGAGACTTTAGGTGGTGTATCTACTAAACTTATAGAGAAAAATACAACTATCCCTACTAAAAAAAGCCAAGTGTTTTCTACCGCTGAAGATAATCAGCCAGCAGTTTCAATTAGAGTTCTTCAAGGTGAAAGGGAGATGGCAACAGATAATAAATTACTTGGTAATTTTGAGTTAGTTGGTATTGCACCAGCTCCAAGAGGTGTTCCTCAAATTGAAGTAACTTTTGACATCGATGCAAATGGAATAGTAAATGTTTCTGCAAAAGATAAGGGAACTGGTAAAGAACAAAAAATTCAAATCCAAGCCTCAGGTGGACTAAGTGATGAAGAAATTGAGAAAATGGTTAAAGATGCGGAAGTAAATAAAGAAGCTGATAAAAAGAAAAGAGAGTCAGTTGATGTAAGAAATCAAGCAGATACATTAATCCATTCTACCGAAAAAAATTTAAAGGAACATGGTTCAAAAATTTCTGATGCAGAGAAAAAAGCAATTGAAGATGCATCATCCGCTGTAAAAGAGTCTTTAAAGACAGAAAATATTGAAGATATTAAGAAAAAAACTGAAGCTTTAGTCCAAGCATCAATGAAACTTGGAGAAGCAATATATAAATCACAACAGAATACTAAACCAGAGTCAAACAAAGACGATGGAGATGATAACAAAGGAAAAAAAGACGATAATGTTGTTGATGCGGATTTTGAAGAAGTAAAAGACGAAAATAAAGAAAAAAGCGCTTAACTGACATCTAATTGTCCAGGTTAATAAATGGCTAAAAGAGATTATTACGATGTCCTAGGCGTAAGTAAAACTGCTAGTCCTGAAGAATTAAAATCTGCATATAGAAAATTAGCTGTAAAATACCACCCCGATAAAAATCCAGGCGATAAAACTGCGGAAGATAAATTCAAAGAAGCGAGTGAAGCCTATGGCGTTCTTTCTGACAAATCAAAAAAAGAAAATTATGATAACTTTGGTCATGCTGCCTTTGAAAACGGTGGTGGTAGAGGAGGATTTGGAGGATTTGGCGGATTTAGTGGTTCAGATTTTTCAGACATATTTGAGGATTTTTTTGGAGACTTTGGTGGAGGTGGAAGAAGAAGTTCTAGAAAAAGCTCAAATAGAGGTTCAGATTTAAGATATGATCTGTCTATATCATTAGAAGAAGCATATACGGGTAAGAAACAAAATATACAATTTTCAACTTCAGAAAAATGTACTACATGCAAAGGAAATGGATCAAAACCTGGTCATAGCCCTGATAGATGTACCTATTGTGGTGGAAATGGCAAAGTAAGGTCTAATCAAGGTTTTTTTACTGTTCAACAAACATGTCCTCAATGTGCTGGTAGTGGTGAGGAAATTACAAATCCATGCAATGATTGTAATGGTCAAGGGAATAAACAAACTTCAAAAAAAATATCAGTAACAATACCAAAAGGTGTTGACGATGGAACTAGAATTAGACTTGCTGGAAAAGGTGAGGCTGGAACAAGAGGTGGAGTAAGTGGTGATTTATATTTGTTTATTAACATTGATACGCATCAACTTTTTAAAAGATCAGATGTAAATTTATTTTTTGAATTTCCAATTTCTATTGCTGATGCTGCTTTGGGTACAACTTTAGAAATTCCAACTATAGATGGGGGGAAAGCAAAAATTAAAATACCTGATGGAACTCAGAATGGTAAACAATTTAGATTAAAAGGTAAAGGGATGCCATTCATGCGTAGAGGAGATTTTGGCGACCTTTATGTGCAAATAAAAACAGAGGTTCCAATCTCTTTAAATAAAGAGCAAAAAGAATTATTAGAAAAATTTAGAAAAATAGAGAATGAAAGATCTAATCCGAGTATCAAGAAATTTTTTCAAAAAGCTAAAAGTTTTTGGAAAAACTAAATATGGGGTTTGATGAAATTATTCCAGCATTAGCTCTGATAGCAGTATTAATATTAGTACTACCCAGCTTTATAAGAACTAATCTTAAAAAAAAAGTGTTTCTAAAGAATTTAAGTATTTGGGGTATAATTGTATTATTTCTTATGATAATTTTATACACAATTTACTCATGAAAAAAATTAATTTAGCTATAACAGGATGTATGGGAAGGATGGGTCGTCAAATCATCAAATCAGCAAAATCTGATAAAGTTTTTAGATTGGTTTCTCTTACAGAAAGTAGAAAGTTAAACAAAAAAATTAATAACATAAAGATTACTCAAAATACAATCGATTCATTCAAAAAAGCAGATCTAATTATAGATTTTACTATCCCAAAATGTACTTTTGAAGTTTTAAAAATTGCTTCTAAATTAGAAAAAAAAGTAGTTATTGGTACAACTGGTTTTTCAAAAAAAGAGGAAAGCTTGATAAAAAATTATTCAAAAAAAATTCCAATTCTCAAAGCTGGCAATATGAGTTTAGGAATTAATCTTTTAATGTATCTAACTGAAATAGCCTCAAATTCTTTAGGTAAAAACTTTCTCAGTAAAATTTTTGAAATTCATCATAAATACAAAAAAGATTATCCTTCAGGAACTGCTTTAATGCTTGGAAAAGGGATAGCTAAAGGTAAAAATAAAAACTTATATGATATAATTGGTAAAAAGTTTCTTAACAAAAAAACATTTCCTTACGGAAATAAGCTAAATTTTAATTCCATAAGAAAAGGTGAAATTATTGGTGAACATGAAGTAAAATTTTCTAGTGGTAAAGAAATAATAACACTTAATCATGAAGCTTTTGATAGAGCCTTATACTCTGAAGGAGCGTTATCTGCTGCCAAATGGTTATTTAAAAAGAAGCAAGGTCTGTACTCAATGAGAGATTTAATGAATTTCAAATAATGGATCAAATTCAAAGAGTTAAGATAATAACTAGAATATTAAACAAAACCTATCCCAATATCAATGTTCCTCTTAAAAGCCGAAATATTTTCACTTTACTTATTTCAGTTCTTCTCTCTGCGCAATGTACGGACGTTAATGTTAACAATGTAACAAAAAAAATTTACCCTAAGTATTATAAACCAGAACATTTCGTCAAATTAGGAAGAAAAAGAATAGAAAAATTAATAAAAAAAATCGGTATATTTAGAATTAAAGCTAAAAGTATTTTTAATTTATCAAAAATATTAGTAAATAATTATAACAGTAAAGTTCCTAATACTTTTGATGAATTAGAAAAACTTCCTGGAGTAGGTCATAAAACAGCAAGTGTTGTAATGTCACAAGGATTTGGTTTTCCAGCATTTCCGATAGATACACATATTCATAGATTGGCTCAAAGATGGGGATTAACTAACGGTAAAAATGTTATTCAAACAGAGAAAGATTTAAAAAAACTATTTCCAAAAAAAAATTGGAATAAACTTCACTTACAAATCATTTATTATGGAAGAGAATACTGTAAGGCAAGAGATTGTTTTGGAATAACTTGTAAAATATGTAGTACTTGTTATCCTAAAAGAAAAAAACCATTAATCACAAAAAGAGCATAAATGAAAATTTTAGGAGTAGGTAATGCAATAGTAGATGTTATTTGTAAGGTTAGTGATGAATTTATTGCAGAAAATAATTTAGTAAAAAGCAATATGAAATTAATTTTTGATGAAAATGAATTTAAAAAATTATTTTCAAATTTAAAAATAGAGAAAACTATTTCAGGTGGATCAGTTGCTAATTCTATAGTTGGATTATCCCAACTTGGCAATAAAGTTGGATTTATAGGTAAAATCTCTGATGACGATTTAGGAAAAAAGTATGAAATGGGACTCAAAGATGAAAATGTTGACTTTGTTTATTCCAAAAAAAAAGAAGCTCTCCCCACAGGAACTTGTTTAATTTTAATAACACCTGACTCAGAAAGAACTATGTGCACATTTCTTGGAACTGCTGGAAAAATTAATGAAAACGATATCAATGTCGATTCCATAAAAAATAGTGAAATTACATTTTTAGAAGGTTATTTGTGGGATGAAGGTGATCCAAAGAAAGCATTTGATAAAGCAATTAATAATTCAAAAAAAGTTGCAATGTCATTATCAGATAAATTTTGTGTTGATAGACATAAAACTCATTTTTTGGAATTAATTAAAAATAAATTAGATATTACTTTTGCAAACGAAGATGAAATTACATCTCTTATAGATACAAAAAATTTTAGTGAAGTAATTGAATTTGCCAAACAAATAAAAAAACTTATAATTATTACAAGAGGTGAAAAAGGAGCAATCTCAATAAAAGGAGATGAAATTAACGAAATTACTGCAAAGAAAAATTTAAATATAATTGATTTGACTGGTGCAGGTGATTTGTTTGCAGCAGGCTTTCTTCATGGATTAATAAACAATTTATCAAATGACTTATGTTTGGAAAAAGGAACTGAAATGTCATCCAAAATAATTCAACAAATAGGTGCTAGATTTTAATTTATTTTTTTTTTCTTTTAAAACTGCCTTTTCCTTTTTTAGGTTTAATTACTCGTGGCTTATATTTTTTATTAAATAAATCTTTGGCGTATATATTTTTTTTTCTCAATTTATTTTATATCCATTTTCTGTGCTAATAATAAATTTTTCATCATCAAACATATCTTTAATTTTTTTTCTTAAACGATAAATATGAGTTTCAACAGTATGTGTTTCTAAAATTGAAGAATGTCCCCACACTTCTTTTTGTAAATCAATAATATTCATTGGTTTTGAAGAATTATTTAGAAAAAGAATTAAATTAGACTCTCTTTCTGTTAAAGAAAGTTTCTTATTATCTAATGCTAATTCTCTTGAATTTAGATTTAGAGTGTAAAAACCAATTCTAATTTTTGAATTTGTTCTAAAATTATATTTTAAAAAATAAATATTAATTAATTCTAAAATTTTTTTAATACTTAATGGAAAATTATTCAATAAAAGTTGATTTTTAAACTTAAATTTTTCACTATCAGTAATAACTAAATAGTTATCTATTTTATTTTCATCAAAATCTTTGATATTTTTTTTATTAAAAAAAATGATTTTAAACTCTTCAGAGTACAATTCATTTAATATGTTGAATAAATTTTCATTTTGATAGATTATCAAAGTTTTAGGACTCATTTTGTAAAGATATGTTAATTAGTTTAAAAAATAAAGATACACTATCTTGTGGTGATTTCTTGTTCAAATGCTCAATAGGAAAAAAAGGGCTAAGCTCAAGTAAAATAGAAGGTGACATGAAAACACCAAAAGGTATTTTTTCATTAGGACCATTATTTTATAGAAAAGATAGAAATAAAATACCTTTAACAAAAATTAAAACCATTAATATTACAAAAAAAATGGGATGGTGTGATGACATTAATCATTTTAAATATAATTGCTTAATTAAGATAGATAAAAAAATTAAACATGAAAAAATGTATAGAAATGATTATAAATATGATTTTTTAATTCCAATAAATTATAATACTAAAAAACCAAAAAGAAATAAAGGTAGTGCAATTTTTTTACACCTTACAAAAAATTATAAAAAAACTTTAGGCTGCATTACTTTAAAAAAAAATGATTTTTTAATACTTCTCAAATTAATAAATAAAAAAACAAAAATTAAAATTTTCTAAGATCTATTACCAAAGATTTTAGATCCTATTCTTATAAAAGTCGAACCATGTTTAATTGCATCTAAATAATCATTCGACATTCCTAGACTTAATTCTTGAAGATCTAACTGTTTATTAAGTTTTTCCATTTGCTGAAAATACCCATCTGTATTTTCATTAACAGGAGGTAAACACATAAGCCCTATTATATTTAGTTTTAAATCTTTAATACAAATTGAATAAAATTCATTTAACTCATTTATATTAATACCCGCTTTCTGTTCTTCTCCACCAATATTTACTTGAATAAAAATTTTGATTTTTTTATCATTTTTAGACTGATGTTCTGAAATTTTTTTTGCTAATTTTAAATTATCCAATGAATGAAGGTAATCAAATAAAGGGAACAAAAATTTTACTTTATTAGTTTGAAGTTTACCAATCATATGGAGTTTTATATTTTTAAAATCTTTTTTAATTGGTATCCATTTTTCTATAGCTTCCTGAATTTTGTTTTCACCAAAATGACTATGACCATAATCAATAAGTGGGATTATGTCTGATGAGGGAAATGTTTTGCTAACAGCTATAATTTGGGGCAATTTTTCTGTATTAGTTTTTTTCTTTAATAAGTTTTCAATTGCAATTAAATTGTTTACATTTTTATGCATAATAAAATCTTACCAAGTACTTATCATTTTATAGATAATTTAAATATAGAAAATATTTCAAATTTACATAAAAGTATTTGTCTTATTTATAGAAATTATAATTCTAATATTAATTTAAGTGAACTTTTAAATTTTAAAAAAATTTGCAAAAAATTGAAATTAAAATTTATTATTTCAAATGAAATTGATTTGGCTTTTAAGTGCAGATTAGATGGAGTTTATTTACCATCTTTTAATAAAAAATTCTATTTAAAGAAATTTCAAAATTTAAAAGATTTTATAATTATAGGATCAGCTCATACATTAAATGAAATCAGAGTCAAAGAAAGGCAAAATGTAGAACAAATTTTTTTATCTCCATTATTTAAAACTACTAAATCTAATTACAAACTCGGCATAATTAGATTCAACAATCTTAGTAAGCTAACACGCAAACCTTTAATAGCTTTAGGTGGAATAAACAAAAACAATATTAAACAGTTAAAATTAATTAATGTAAATGGTTTTGCTGGTATAACTTATTTTAACAAAAAAAATATTTCATAATAAAATGTCAAAGAATTTAAAAGAAGAAATTTCAATTTTGATTAAAAAATTTGAAAGCAAGAGATATAATGATGTTATCAATGAATCATTAGTAATTTTAAAAAAAAAAGATAACGATTTTTTATGGAATTTAGTAGGCCTATGTTTTCAAAATTTAAACAAATACAATAAATCAATTGAATGTTTTGAAAATGCAACAAAAATAAATCCTAAAAATTTTTCAGCCTTTAACAATTTAGGTATCTCCTATAAAAAATTAAAAAGATACAAAGAATCTGAAACAAGCTTACTAAATTCAATAACTATCAATCCTGATTATGTAAATGCGATGGTCAATATGGGTAATTTAAAAAATGAAACTTATTTTTTTAATGACTCAATTAGATATTATGAACAAGCAATTGAATTAAACAATAAATTACCCTCAACTTATTTGAATTTAGCTAATGTTTGTCAAACAATTAATCAAATTGAAGAAGCAAAAAAGTATTTATACAAAGCCATTACTATAGATGAAACTTTTACAATAGCTGATCAAAAATTAAGTATGTTGGAAAAATATGATAAAGATAATTTGCACTTAAAAACAATGTTAAAAAAATTCAAGTCGAGTGATTTGGATAATGCAAAAAAAATATATTTATGTTTTGGTATCTACAAAGCGTTAAATGACATAGAAGACTACCAAGGTTCAGTTAAATACTTAAAGCTTGGTAACAAACTTCAAAGAGAATTATTGAATTATGATATCGATTTTCATAAATCTTTATCAAAAAAAATAAAAACAATTTTTTCAAAAATTGACCTGAAAAATTTTAATAATAAGCCCAAAAATTCAAAATATATTTTTATTTTAGGTATGCCAAGATCAGGGACAACACTAATTGAAAAAATAATTTCTTCTCATTCCAAGGTTTCTACAATCAGCGAGTCAAATTTTATACCTGAAAAAATTTTCAATTTTTTAAATAAGGATTTTGAAAATTTTATTGAGTTTTTAAAATCTGATTTTGAAAATGATTATAAAAAATTTACTCAGTCATTTAATATCCAAAATCAATTTATAATTGATAAAACACTTATTAATTTTTGGTATTTAGGATTTATCAAAATTCTTTTTCCTGGTTCAAAAATCATTCATGTCTCTAGAAATCCATTAGATAACTGTTTGTCAATTTTTGAGAATTTATTTGATTACCAACAGGGATGGGATTGTGATCAAAATGAATTAGCAGAGTATTATTTAATTTATAAAGATTTAATGGAATATTGGAACAAGTTATTTAGCAAAACTATTTTTAATATAAAATATGAAGATGTTATTTCAAATCCAAAAAAAAAAATTGAAGAATTAATAAGTTTTTGTCAATTAGACTGGGAAGAAAAATGTTTAAATTTTCATGAAAACAATAATCCAATTAAAACGCTAAGTGTAAATCAGGCTAATAAACCTATATATAAAAATTCAATAAATAAATTTAAAAACTTTGAAAAAGACCTTGATATTTTATTTAAAAAATTAAGTTAACTTTTTTATTCCATATTTTTTTAAAAAAGGAATATAATTTTCAAGGTAACTTAAATCATGTTTAGTAATTTTATTTCTTACCTGAAGATTACTTACAGTTTTAATTATTGTTGTCTTTTTATAATTTTCATCAATTATTTTTTTATTCCATTTAATACCTAGAAAATTAAATAGATTTTTTGAATTATCCACGGGATTTTCAGAAAAATTTTCTAAATTAATTATTTCAAGATTAATTTTTTTTTCTAAAAGAATTTCATTGAGATTATTTTCGTAAAGCTCCATAAAAGTAACTATTTTTTCTATGGAATGAGACCATAATAAGTTTGGTAAAAAAACTTTTAAAATTCCAAGTAAATTTGCAACATAATTTCTTTTACAATAAATAAATTTAGCTCTAGGGAAAATTTTACTCAAAATTTTGATATAAAGGAAATTTTCAAGAGACTTATCAGTAAAACTTTTAGATGTGTCAATACCTACTTGTTTATATTGATTTAAAACTAAACTTTCTAGATTTTGTAATCCATTATCATCAAAATCAAAATTTACATTTAAATTATTATCATCATAGTTAGAAATAATATTTTTTGAAAAAAAAACTTTTCCCATCACTCCAGTTTCATCTCCCTTGATTATCTGATTTTCACTGGAACAAATTAAATTTTCAATCATTGTTGTTCCTGATCGTGGTAAACCCATTATGAAAATTGGGTAATTTTTTGATTTACTTTTAAAATCTATATTTTCAATTTTTTTGATAAATTGTGGTAATAAATTAGTAAAATAATTAAATTCCTGTTCTGAGGCCTTGTTCCTACTCTGAATGAAATAACGATGACCATTTATCAAATTATCTAATTCATAATCAAAATTTTTATTATTCTTTTCATTTTCGGCGAGGATTAAACTTGCATAAATAATATTCACATTATTTTTATTATCTTCAGTCTTAAAATTATTTATTTTATTGATCAAAGTGTCAGATAAATATTTTTTATCTAATTTAATTAGTTCATAAAAAGCATTAAAATTATGTGGTTCTTCTTCTATGATTTTATTGTAATAATTTTCTGCAATCTTGAATTTACCAATCTCGGAATAAATTTTACCAAGATTGAATAATGCATTAATATTTTTTTCATTAATATTTAAAACTTTTTCAAATAATTTAATTGCTTTTTCATATTGATTAGATTGCAACAAAACCTCTGCTAAAAAACTTTGATTTAGTTCGTCTGGTCCTTTCAGGTTTATGGATTTTTTTATATATTTGATAGCTGATAAATAATTATATACTCTAAAATAAGAATGACCTAAATACCAACAGATTAAAAAATTCGACTCTTTTTCTTTTAAATTTTCAAGTATATCAATAGAGATTTGATATTTAGCTTCTTTAAAATTTAATAAAGCTTTATCAATATGAGGCTGAATTGAATTTTTGTTTTCCATAATGATATTTTACACTTTTATAAAATAATAAAGCACAAAAAAAAACGGCCCTTAAAAAAGGGCCGTTTAATAAGTAAATTACTTAATTAAATTAGAATGCTAATGACAAACTAATTTCTGTAATTTCATCGTTAGTACCTGCAGTACCACTTTGGTTATCTTGAGAGTTGTTTTGGATAGCAATTGTAGCTCCACCCATAGTGTAAGCTATTGCAATACCAGTTGACTCTTGAGTAACGTCAGCGTCTGAACCATTTTTCTTATAAGTCATATCGTGTTGGTTATAAGAAATTGATAGGTTATCGTTAACTGCAAATGCAATACCGTATGCTTCTACTTCTCTTGCACCTGTGTTAGTGTTTGCAGCTGTAGCTGATCTTGTGTTGTTAGACTCAGACAGCGTAATACCAGCAGTGATTGGACCCATTGTATAGTTAGCAAATCCAACAACTGATGAAGCGTCTTCATTACCCACTACTGCTTCATCATCGTATGATGATTGACCAGCACCGATACCAACAGACAATCCTTCTACTAAATCGCTACTTGTAATTGCGAAGTTAACGTTAGAACCGTTAGCTAATGAAGTGTTATCTCCACCTGCACCACCGTCTCCGTTATCAGCTGAAGTTAAAGCTGGAGCGTACTCAACAGAAATACTCACTCCACCTACTGTATTAGAATAACCTAATACACCAGCAGAACCACCAGTGTGAACTAATCCACCTGAAGAGTTACCTGTGTTGTGCCATGATTCTTCCCAAGCAGTCGGTGATTTATCATCGATTGTGCTAGCACCAAAAGTACCTACACCTTGGTCAAAACCAATTGTACCCATATCACCCATGTCTAAAAGAACGTTGTGTGATAAAAGTCCAGCTGGGCTGTTATCGTTAGTAGAAGCATAAAATGATGCAGTTCCTAAACCGTCAACATCTCCTGATCCACTAAACATGATAGCTGATTTACTACCAAATGGGTTACCTGAATTAGTCTTATCATCAGACTTATAAGTAACTTCCCAAATACCGCTTACGCCTAATTCACCAGCTTGAGCGGACATTGCAACTAATGAACCAGCTAATGCTGATGCACCAATTTTAGTTAGTTTTTTCATATTAATTACTCCTTATTGTTAATTAATTAATTAATTATGAGCGAACTTTTTATCAATTTTTATCAACCTAAATTGAATTATCTTAAGTTTTAAAGTAATTTTTGATTAAGTGTTGTAAAAATATCACATTGCTAAAATATGTTGAATTATTTGAATTAAGAAATAAAAGTGTTAAAAAAACCAATGTTTACAAAGCTTTTTAATCATTTTCTTGGAAAAATAGCACTATTTTTGATTTTAATTTTAACAATAAATCAGTGTGGATTTTATAAAAAAACTGATGCTAGAAAAACCCCCACTAATGCAAAAGAAAGGGTTAAAAAAAACCTCGAGGAAGGAAGAAGAATTAAATTTGGTCAACTGGTTGGTAAAGGTGGATCGGGCAATTTTGAATTTGCTAGCTCTAACGAAATGTGGAGAGCCACGGTTGATATATTAGATTTTATGCCATTAGCAAATGCAGATTATGGTGGTGGGGTAATTATTACTGATTGGTATAATGAAGGAAACAAAAAAAATGAATCAATAAAAATTATGGTTCAATTTTTATCAAATGAAATTAGAGCCGATGGATTAAAAGTTACTGTCTATAATAAAGTCTGCAATGAGGATAATTTAACGAACTGTTCCACAGCTGTTAAAGAAAACGATGGTATTGGACAAGAATTAAAATTAGCGATACTAAGAAAAGCTGCTGAACTCAAAGTTTATAGGACTGAGAAGGAAGTAAAAGAATATAGAAAGAAAAATCAAGGTAAAGTTGTTTTTCCAGAGAGTTTAGGCAAAGATTAAAATTTTTGTTATAATAATTCCCTTAAAAAATAGATTTATTTATGATGGATAGATATAACTTCAATATAATCGAAAAAAAATGGCAAGATATTTGGGATAAAAACCAAAGTTTCAAAACGATTGCGGATAAAAATAAAAAAAAATTTTATGTATTAGAAATGTTTCCCTATCCTTCTGGTAAGATACATATGGGACACGTTAGAAACTATACTATTGGTGATGTGCTTGCTAGATATAAATCGATGCAAGGTTTTAATGTTTTGCATCCAATGGGGTGGGATGCTTTTGGTATGCCTGCCGAAAATGCTGCAAGAGAAAATAAATTAGATCCAAAAAAATGGACAAATTCAAACATCACTACTATGAAAAACCAATTAAAAAGGCTTGGTTTATCAATTGATTGGGATAGAGAAATTTCAACTTGCTCTGAAGATTATTATAAACATCAGCAGATATTCTTTCTTGAGTTACTAGATAAAAAATTGATTTATAGGAAAGAAAATTACGTAAATTGGGATCCAGTGGATGAAACAGTTCTTGCAAACGAACAAGTAATAGATGGAAAGGGTTGGCGTTCTGGTGCTGCTGTAGAGAGAAAAAAATTAAGTCAATGGTTCTTTAATATTTCAAAATTTTCTCAAGATCTTTTGGATGGTTTAGATGGTTTAAATAGTTGGCCCAATAAAGTAAAAACTATGCAAAAAAATTGGATAGGTAAATCTTTTGGGTGTGAAATCGAATTTAAAGTTGAAGGTGAGTTGCCAGTTAAGAAAATAAAGTGTTTTACAACAAGACCTGATACTCTTTTTGGATTTTCTTTTTTAGCACTATCTATAGATCATGAAATATCAAACTTTTACAAAGATCATAAAGAGTTTATAAATTTTAAAGAAGAGTGCTCTAAAACAGGCACTACAGAAGAAGCTTTAGCTGTTGGAGAAAAAATAGGTTTTAAAACAAACCTTAAAGCAATAAATCCGCTTAATCCATCTCAAAAAGTGCCTGTATATTTTGCCAACTTTGTACTCATGGATTATGGCTTTGGCGCAGTATTTGGATGTCCAGCTCATGATCAAAGAGATTTTGACTTTGCAAAAAAATATAATTTAGAAATTAAAACTGTTGTTAGACCCAATGAAAAAGATAAAAATTTTAAAGTTGAAAATGAAGCTTATTCAGGCCCAGGTGTAATAATAAATTCTGAATTTCTAAATGGTTTTGAAGCACCAAATAATTCGGTTATTGAGACTATAAAAATTCTTGAAAAAAGAAAATTGGGAAAAAAACAAATTAACTATAGATTAAAAGATTGGGGCGTCTCACGACAAAGATATTGGGGTTGTCCAATACCAATTATATATGATCAAGATGGAAAAGTTCACCCAGTTCCTAAATCAATGTTGCCAGTAAAACTTCCTGAGAATATTGATCTGAATGTGAAAGGCAACCCTCTTGATAGTATTGAAAACTGGAAACACATTGAAATTGATGGAAAAAAATATACTAGAGAGACAGATACTTTAGATACATTTGTGTGTTCTTCTTGGTATTATTTAAGATTTTGTTCTCCTAATGAAAAAAATTATGGTTTTAACAAAACAGATATAGATTATTGGATGCCAGTTGATCAATACATTGGTGGTGTTGAACATGCAATATTGCATTTATTATATTCTCGTTTTTTTATGAGAGCTTTAAATTTTGAAAATAAAAATTTTGACATCAAAGAACCATTTAAAAGCTTATTTACTCAAGGAATGGTTTGTCATGAAACATTTAAGGATGAAAAGAATAATTGGCTTAATCCAGATGAAGTATTTTCCGAAGATGGAAAAAATTTCCTTACAATTCAAGGAAAAAATCAAGTTAAAGTTGGTCCATCAGAGTCGATGTCAAAATCAAAAAAGAATACAATCGATCCTGAAAAAATGATTAATAATTATGGTGCTGACTCAGTAAGATTATTTATAATGTCAGATAGCCCGCCAGAAAAGGATGTTCAATGGTCAACGGAAGGTATGGAAGGATCATTTAAATTTATACAAAAATTATGGTCCCTAAATAAAAAATTTACAGATAAAATTAACAAGAATGAAAAAGGGATTAACAATGATACAATTATTAAATACGTTAACTCTTTAATCAATAAGATTACCAATAATCTAGAAAACTTTAGGTATAATGTAATTATTGCAAATTTTTATGAAATGTATAATTTTTTAAATAAAGAGTTAGAAAAACCTGTAAGTAAAAAAGTTCTGGTAGATAATTATTATATTATCTTAAAATTATTAAATCCCTTTGTCCCTCATTTTGCTTCAGAATGTTTGGAAAAATTTTCGAAATTTAAAAAAGACAATAATGAATGGCCTAAGGCTAATGAAAAACTTTTAGCGGAAGAAAAAGTAAAAATTGTTGTTCAAATAAATGGGAAAAAGCGTGAAATTTTAGAAACAACAAAAGATATAAGTGAAAATGAAATTCTAGATATGATAAATAGTAATGATAAATTAAAAAACTACTTATACAAAAAGGAATTAATAAAAAAAATATTTGTGCCTAACAAAATAATTAACTTAATTATCAAATGAAAATATTTAAAATAATTTTAATAACTTTATTTTTTTTTCAAACAAATTGTGGATATAAAATAGTTAATAACATTGATAATTTTAAATTTACAATTATTGACTACAAATTAACTGGTGAAAAAAGAATAAATAACCTTTTAGATAAAAATTTTAGAAGATTTGAAGATAATATTTCACAATCAATATCAAGTTTTATTGTACATGCAAACAGTTCAATAAATAGATCCATTACTTCAAAAAATAGTTCAGGTGAAGCTTTAAGTTATGATCTAAAAATAACGATTGTAATGGAAGTTTATGAAAATAATAATTTATTAGATAAAACTTCATTTGATGAAAGCACTAGCTACGATAATTTAAATAGTAAATTTGAATTAAAACAGTATGAAAATATTTTAATACAAGATTTAACAAATGAAATGATATTCAAAATAAATAATAAATTAAACTCAGTAAAATGATCTCGAAATCATTTGAATTCAAAAAAATTAATATAAATAATTACAATTATTATCTTTTTTATGGTGAAAATAATGGCTTAAAAAATGAAATAATAGAAGTTTATTTTAAAACCAGGTTTAAAGGAAATTATTATAATTATGACGAAGATATAATTTTAAAAAATAAAAATAATTTTTTTGATGAAATCTTAACGAAATCTTTTTTTGAAGTAGAAAAATTGATTATCATAAACGAGACAACTTCAAAAATTATTCCCATTATTGAAGAAATAATTGAAAAAAAAATACACGATATATTTGTAATTTTAATTGCAGGAAAATTAGAAAAAAAATCTAAATTAAGAAATATGTTTGAAAAAAATAAAAATACAATTTGTGTACCTTTTTATTTAGATAATTACCAAACACTATTCTATAAAGTAGATAGTTTTTTTAAAGAAAAGAAAATACCAATCTCAAATGAAATAACTAATGCAATAATAAATAGAAGTAATGGTGATCGTCTACATTTAAACAACGAAATAACAAAAATAGAATATTATTCAAAAGGGAAAAAAAAAATTAACCTTGATGAAATTTTAAAATTAGTAAATTTGGTGGAAAATAGTGATTTTAATGATTTAATAAACGCTTGTTTATCCAAAAATGAAAAAAAATTAAAGTATATAATTAATGAAAATAATTTTTCTAATGAAGATACTATCATAATCATTAGAATTATTTTATCAAAAGTTAAAAGATTACTAAAAATAAGAAATGCAATGGATATAAATAAAAATATTGAAAATGTATTGTTAAATTTTAAACCACCAATTTTTTGGAAAGAAAAAGATATATTAAAACAACAAATTAGTCATTATTCTAAGGAAAACTTAGAAATTCTTATTAAAGATTTAACAGAAATCGAACTTCAAATAAAAAAAAACTACCAAAATTCCGTTAACATGACACTAGATTTCATTCTGAATGAAGTGAGAAGAACTAGTAATTAGCTTTTATTATATCTATTATTTTATTTAATTGATCAATTTCGTGATAAGAAAATGTAATTGTACCTTTATTTTTTTTATTATTTTTTATTGAAACACTAAGTCCGATTTTATCAGAAATAGAACGCTCCAATTGAGATATATTTGGGTCTTTTGATAAATTATAAGATTTTTTTCTTTTTTTAAAAATTTTTACAAAGTTTTCTGTTTGTCTAACTGATAATTTTTTTTCAATGATTTTGTTAGCAATAAATAAGGCATTCTCTAGACCTACTAATATTTTTGCATGTCCTGCAGAAATCTTTTTTTGTTCAATAAATTGTAAAATTTCTGAAGGCAAATTTAATAGTCTAAGTGTGTTAGTAATATAGCTTCTGCTCTTTCCAATAAATTTAGAAACTTTTTCTTGATCATATGAAAATTCATCTATTAATCTTTTATAACCTTGAGCTTCTTCCAAAGGATTTAAATCATGTCTCTGTACGTTTTCTATAATAGCAAACTCGAGAGATTTTAAATCATCTGCTTCAGTAACAACAACGGGGATATCGTGTAACCCAGCTTTTCTTGCAGCTAACCATCTTCTCTCACCTGCTATTATTTCAAATTTAGAATTTTCTATAGCTGATTTTCGTACTATGATTGGCTGAATTACACCTCGCTCTTTTATAGAATTTGTTAAATCATCCAAATTTTCCTTGTCGAAATTTTTACGAGGTTGGAATTTATTTTGAATTATGTCGCTCAAAAGAAGTTTATTAGTCTTAGTCTCAACTTTTGTTTCACCGATCAAAGATGACAATCCTCTACCTAAACCTTTTTTAATCTTAGAATTCATCACGCAGCACTCCCGATACTATCCTCTTGTATTATGAATTCATCTGTGAAACTGTAATAAGATCTGCTACCTGGACAATTTTTATCATATATTAAAACTGGAACTCCATGAGATGGTGCTTCGGATAACCTAACATTCCTTGGTATAACAGTTTTGTAAACTTTATCTTTAAAATAATCCCTAGCTTCTTGTTCTACTTGAGAAGATAACTTATTTCTTCTATCATACATTGTTAAAAGTATTCCTTGAATCTCCAGAGATGGGTTTAAATTAGCTTTGATCCTTTCAATTGTTTTCATTAATTGTGTTAAACCTTCTAATGCAAAAAATTCTGTTTGAAGTGGCACTAATAGTGAATTTGACGTCACTAGAGCCATAACTGTTAGTAAACTTAAAGATGGAGGACAGTCAATTAGCACATAATCATAAATGGCTCCAGAATCATTCAAATAAGCGGTTAATTTAGCCTTTAGAATAAATGCTCTATCACTATCTCCAGCAGTTTCAACCTCAAGTCCTGATAAATCCACGTTTGAAGTTATCAAATCTAAATTTTGAAACTCAGTTTTCTTAATTACATTTGTAATTGAAACAGTACCATTCAAAATTCCATAAATTGTTTGATCAGACTGATCGGTATTAGATAATCCCAATCCTGTTGTAGCATTTCCTTGTGGATCAAGATCAATAACTAAAATTTTTTTCCCTTGTTGTGATAAGGCTGAAGCTAAATTTATTACTGTTGTTGTTTTACCAACTCCACCCTTTTGATTTATTATCGATATAATTTTCATATAATTTTTTTCCGCATTTTTTTTATATTTAAAATAAATGAGTCATCATTAGTTAAACTTTTTTTTTCTTCAAAATCTAATTCCCACTCTTTAAGAACATCACTAAGAATTTTCCTTCCATTAGTTCCCATAAAAAAAATTATATTTTTATATTTTTGAAAATTTTCATTAATTATGTTTAGAATTACTGGCATTGGTTTAAAAGCTCTTGACATTATTGTTCCAGTTTCAATATTTTTAATTTTAAAAATATCTTTTTGAATTACCTCTGTATTCAAATTCATTTTTTTTGAAACTTCTTTTAAAAAAACGCATTTATGATAGCTTTTCTCATAAAGATGAATTTTCATACTATTTTTTATTTTTTTCATCACAATCGCAACTATCAATCCAGGCATTCCACCACCAGTTCCTAAATCTGAGGTTGTATTACTATTTAAATCAACAAAATCAATTATTTGTGCTGAATCAATGATATGACGTTCCCTAATTGCTGATTTTTCCTGCATTTTTTTGCTTATAATGTTAATTTCCGTATTTTTTTCCTGAATCATTGAAATTAACCATTCTAGCTCATTACAAGTTTCACGTGAAACATTTAAATATGATATTTTAGAGTAGGAATTTAAAATTACATTGTCCATTAAGCTATATGCTTAATAAACTTTCTTTTGACGTGTGACAACAAAATATATACAGCTGCCGGAGTAATACCGTCGATTCTTAATGCCTGACCCATTGTTTTTGGTCTTATTTGCTTAAATTTAGCTTTTACTTCGTTTGATAAGCCCGAAAATTGATCATAATCAATATTATCAGGGATAGATAAGTTTTCATCTCTTTTAAACGCCAAAATATCAGCTTTTTGTTTTTTCAAATATCCTCTATAATGTGAATTAATCTCAATTTGTTCATCAACTTCATATCCATAATCTAAAATTTCAGGCCATATTTCTCGAATTTTACGCATATCAACATTTTTTTGTGTTAGTATTTCGTCTGCACTTCTAAAAATACCATCTTTTGCAATTTTAATACCGTATCTATCAGCCTTAGAAGGGGAAATATTTAAATTTGACATTTGCATTGATATTTTGCTCAATTTTTGAAATTTATCATTAAACGTCCTTTTTCTAATATCTTTAATTAATCCAATTTTTATACCTTTGTGAGTAAGCCTTAGATCAGCATTATCAGATCTTAAACTTAATCTATATTCAGCCCTAGATGTAAACATCCTATAAGGCTCAGCAACCCCTTTAGTTACTAAATCATCAATCATTACGCCAATATAAGCATCTGATCTATCTAATATAAAAGGCTCCATTTTTTTTTGGGAAAGAGCGGCATTAATTCCTGCTATAAGACCTTGGGCAGCAGCTTCCTCATAGCCAGTGGTTCCATTAATTTGGCCAGCAAGATATAAATTTTTAATTTTTTTTGTTTCTAGCGTTAAAAAGAGCTCTCTAGGATCTATATAGTCGTATTCTATAGCATATCCTGGTCTAATAATCTTTACATTATTTAAACCATTGATATTGTTGAGTATTTCTTGTTGCACTACCTCAGGTAGAGAAGTAGATATGCCATTGGGGTAAATAGTATGATCATTGAGGCCCTCTGGCTCTAAAAATATTTGGTGTCTTAGTTTATCAGAAAATTTTACTATTTTGTCCTCTATTGAAGGACAATATCTTGGACCGACACCCTGTATACTTCCTGAATACATAGCACTTTTAGATAAATTTTTTTTTATAATGTTATGAACCTTTTCATTTGTATAGGTCATCGAACATGTCACTTGTTTGTTCAAATTTTTTTTGGTTAAGAATGAGAAAAAATATGGGTTATCATCCGCGAATTGTTTTTCTAAATTATTAAAATTAATGGTTCTAGAATCTAATCTAGGAGGAGTCCCTGTCTTTAATCTTCCGATCTTAAAGTCATACTTCTTTAATTGTTCACTTAAACCTGTGCTTGGTTTTTCATTAAATCTCCCTGCGGGTGTTCTTTCATCACCAATATGTATCAAACCATTTAAAAATGTTCCTGTTGTTAGAATTAATTTATTACAGGTTACTTTGTTTCCATTTAAAGTATTAAACCCATTTATTTCATTATTTTTAAAAATGAAATTAATTACAGGATCTGAAAAAATGCTTAAATTACAGTAGTTTACAAGTTTTTCTTGCATAAATTTACGATATAGTGATCTATCAGACTGAGTTCGAGGTCCTCTGACCGCAGGTCCTCTGCTCCTATTTAAAAGTCTAAATTGTATCCCAGATTTATCTGCTACTTCACCCATAACTCCATCTAAGGCATCGATTTCTCTGACTAAATGACCTTTTCCCAAACCGCCAATAGCTGGGTTGCATGACATTTCTCCTATTGTATTTTTATTATGAGTAAATAGAGCAGTATTAATTCCTAGACGTGCTGATGCAGCAGCAGCTTCACAACCAGCATGACCTCCACCAATTACTACTATTTCAAAGAATAAATCTTTTTTCATAAAGTAAATTTATATTCAATTTTAATATTTACAAGATTTGAGTTTTTTTATTTAAATATTAAGATTTATTAGTGAAAACTAATGTAAAACTACTAAAACTTTTGGCTATTTTCCAATGCAAAAATCATTGAAAATACTGCCTAATATCTCCTCCACATCGACTTTTCCCACGATCATACCTAAATGTCTAGTTGCCAATCTTAAATCTTCAGCTGCTTTATCAAAATCATTTTGATCATATTTATTCTGAAAATTTTTTAAATAGTCCGCACATTGCAACAGATGTTGTCTATGTCTTTCTCTCGTGATTAAAATGTCTTCTTCAGATATAAATTTAGTTTTTAAAATTTTTTTTATCTTTAAAATTAACTTATCTAAATTTAAATTATCTTTTAATGATATTAATACATGATTATGTTTAGTAAATTCAGGGTCTAATTTACCTTTTAAAAGATCTGATTTATTAACTACTAAAATCGCATCATTCTTCAGCAAATCATTAAAAAAACCGCTTAAATCAATGTTTTTAGCGTCAACCACGACCAATTTTAAATCAGCATTTTCAGCTTTTTTGAGAGATAATTTAATCCCTTTTTTTTCAATTTCATTTTTTGAATCTCTTATGCCTGCAGTATCTGAAATAATAACAGGATAACCGTCTATATTTAAGTGTGCTTCAATAACGTCTCTCGTTGTACCAGCAATTTCAGAAACTATTGCAATCTCTCTATTTGATAAATTATTTAATAGACTTGATTTACCAGCATTAGTAGGTCCTATGATTGCAATCTTAAAACCCTCCCTAATTATTTCTCCGACTTTTTGATCACTTAAAATTTTATTTATCTCCTTTAAAACATCTAAAGAGTCCTTTTTTATTTTTTTCAAATTTTCTTCAGGTAGATCCTCTTCAGGAAAGTCAATTTTAGCCTCTACAAATGATAATGTTTTTAATAATTTTTCTCTTAACTGATTAAATTTCTCAGAAGATTTTCCTTTCATTATCTTTATTGCTTGAAGTCTCTGAATTTCGGTTTCTGCAGATATCAAATCAGCTATACTTTCTGCTTTTAATAAATTTATCTTTCCATTTTGAAATGCAATTTTTGTAAATTCTCCAGGTTCTGCCAAACGACAATTTTTTATATTCGATATCTCTCTTTGAATAGCTAAAACAATAGCTTTACCTCCATGAACATGAATTTCGGCCATATCCTCACCTGTATAGCTCTCAGGCCCAGGAAACCATAAGATTATTCCCTCGTCTATAAGCTCAGAACTGTTGATATTGTTTATTTTTCTAAGGGTAGCCATTCTTGGCTTTGGCATTTCTTTGCCAGTCAAAGATTTTATAACTACTGATGTTTCGGGGCCTGATATTCTTATTATTGCAACCCCAGACGTACCAGGTCCTGATGATAATGCATAAATAGTCATTTTATAAATAAGCAATATATATAATTGTATTACAATTTGTTAATTTTTTTTAAAAGGTGAAGGAATGAAGATATATTTAAGAACTTTTTATTAATTTTATTAGAATATCACTAAAGTTTTTTGTGAATTTATCTGTATCAAATAATGGTGAGTTAATAACTTTTTCTCTAAGAGAAACTCTTAAATTAGATAATTTTTTTCTATCCTGAAACATAATTGCTTTATTTATATATTCATTTATATCTCTAGCTATAAATTCTTCTAATCCTAAATTTTTATTTATACTTTCTCCACAACGAGAATTCATATTAAATCCTTTCAATGTTAATACAGGAACACCCATCAAATAAGATTGAAAAGAGGTAGTAACTCCAGTGTAAGGAAAGGTATCTAATGCTAAATCAATTTTGTAATAATCTTTCATAAATTCATCAGATTTTGTTTTATTTAAAAAAATAATTCTCTTTATATCGACACCTTCATTTTGAAACTTGTTAGCTAAATTTTCATAAACTTCTTTATTATAGCCACCTGAGTTCTTGAGATATAATTCAGAATTCGATTTCTTAAGTATTTTGGACCATACTTTAATCGTCTCATTTGAGATTTTCTTAAAACTATTAAATGACCCATATCTAAAAATTTCATTATCAATAAAAGGTAATTTGTTAACTTCTGGAAGATTTTCAGGTATAGACATAGCATTCCAAATATCAGGAAGATATAAAACTTCCTCTTTATATAAATTTTCTTCTTCTTTTTTTATAAGATTTTGATCGGCAATTAAATAATCCATATTTTTAATACCAAGAGAATTGTTATAACCACACCAAGAAATTTGGATATTTGCTGATCTAGCAGCAAAAACATTAACCCTATTTCCAAAAGTAAATCCATTTAAATCAATAAGAATATCTAGCTCTAAAGATCTAATAAGATTTACTAATTCTTCATCAGTTTGATCAATTACATCATGCCACTCATCAAAATTTTTCTGATAAAAACTAGTTATTATTTTATGATGTCTTGATAATTCAAGGTTACTAAACGCAAAAATAGTAAATTTATTTTTATCAATTTTAGAAATTAAATCTTTGAAAAAGAAATTAACTGAATGATCACGTAGATCTCCTGATAAAAAACCTAGTTTAATCTTTTTGTTATTTAGAGTTTTCTTTTCGAAATCTTTAAAATTTGAATTCTTGTCAAAAGACTCTCCGAGCTTAATACATTCACTAAAATAATCATTCTGATTAATTCCTGATGGATAATTCATTGAGGCTAAATATGTTAATCTACCACCATCAATTGTTGATGGAGGGTTCAAATCAACTAATTTCTTAAAGAACTGAACTGATTTATCCATATTGCCCAAAAGAAAATGAATTCTAGCAAGGCCCTCAATAACTTTTAAATCTTCTTTATTTTTTTCATATCTTTCATAAAGATGCTTTAAAACATAGTTAGATGTTTCTGCTTTTAAACTTGAAATTATTAAATTGTAAAAAGCTTCTAAATTTGACTTATTTTTTGAATAAATTTGTTCAAACAAAATTGTTGATTTTAAATAATCATCTTTTTTTGAATTTGGATTTAAAGTCTTAGATCCAGCATATCCCATTATTAGATAGGCAGGTAAATTTTCGATTTTACCCAGCTTTTCCACTTCTTGCTCAAATCCTGAATAATCTTTTTTTTCAAAAAGTTTTTTTAACTTAATTTTTTGATCTTTATTAAGATCATTGTTCATTTTGCTTTACGCAGGTTTATTCATTGAATTAAAAAATTCTGAATTATTTTTTGTATCTTTTAATTTAGAACTTATAAATTCAATAGCATCCATCGTTCCCATTGGAGCAATAATTCTTCTTAGAACATTCATTTTTTGAAGATCATCTTTTTCAAAAAGTAATTCTTCTCTTCTTGTCCCTGATTTTGTAATATCTATCGCTGGATAAATTCTCTTATCAGCAATTTTTCTATCCAATACGGTTTCACTGTTTCCTGTACCTTTAAATTCCTCAAAGATTACCTCGTCCATCCTGCTACCTGTATCAATTAAAGCAGTAGATATGATTGTTAAAGAGCCACCTTCTTCAATGTTTCTTGCTGCACCAAAAAATCTTTTTGGTCTTTGTAAAGCATTTGCGTCAACTCCACCTGTTAAAACCTTACCTGAACTTGGAATAACAGCATTATATGCTCTACCTAATCTCGTAATTGAGTCTAATAAAATTACAACATCTTTTTTATGCTCTGTAAGTCTTTTTGCTTTTTCAATTACCATTTCAGCAACGGCAACGTGTCTTTGTGCTGGTTCATCAAAGGTAGAACTTATTACCTCACCTTTGACTGTTCTTTGCATGTCTGTTACCTCTTCCGGTCTTTCATCAATCAGCAAAACAATTAAATAACATTCGGGATAATTTTTAGCGATAGAATTTGCAATGCTTTGTAATATCATTGTTTTACCAGCTTTTGGGGGTGAGATAATAATTGATCTTTGACCTTTACCAATTGGACTTACAAGATCAATTAGTCGTGGAGTTAAATCTTGTTTTTTATCTATTTTTGTAGTTTCCACCTCCATCACTAATTGTTGATCAGGATAAAGAGGTGTCAAGTTATCAAATGCTATTTTGTGCCTAGATTTTTCTGGCTCTTCAAAATTAATCTTACTTACTTGTAATAAAGCAAAATATCTTTCACCTTCTTTCGGGGCTCTTACGGGCCCCTCAACCGTATCACCTGTTCTTAAACCAAACTTCCTAATTTGACTTGGGCTCACATAAATATCATCAGGCCCTGGCAGATAGTTTGACTCCATCGCTCTTAAAAAACCAAAGCCGTCTTGTAAAAGTTGAAGCACACCAGCACCAGTTATTTCCTCTTTTTCAGCAACTTTTTTTAGAATTGCAAAAAGAATTTCTTGTTTTCTTAAAGTACTTGCGTTTTCAATGCCCAGTTCTTCAGCCTGCGTAATTAGTTGTTCAGATGATTTTAGTTTTAGTTCTTGTATGTTCATGATTTAGATTATTAAGGACTTAATAATATATTGAATATATATACTATTTAAAATTATTCAACCCTAGATTGGCTTAAAAATAGCCAAAAATACAACTATAATCAAAATTACAGTTGGTATTTCATTAATAATTCTAAAAAATTTTGCAGACCTTGTATTTGTAGAGTTTTTTAATGCTATATGACATTTACCTAAATAACTATTATACGCTGATAATAAAATTACCAAAACAATTTTTATTTGCATCCAAAATTGAGATAAACTTTCTATTCCATTGAGATGAATTAATATTAATCCAAAAATCCAAGTCAAAATCATAGCTGGTCGCATAATGTAAAAGAACAATCTTCTTTCCATCACTTCAAATACATCTGTTATTACTTTTTTATCTTTGTTCTCCACATGATAAACAAAAATTCTAGGTAGATACAAAAGGCCAGCCATCCAAGAAACAACTGCTATCAAATGTAAACTTTTAAATAATAAATAACTATTCATAATTTAAACAAGGACATTTTGTAAATTGTTTTGGACATTGTACTTTTGGAGGAAAAAGCTTTCCATTATAACTATAATCTTTTCTATTAATTATTAAGTTAGACATTGCTCTTATATAGCTTTCATTTATCCCAAGGGCTGGAACTCTTGAATAATGTTTACAACCATTTTTATCAGCTAATTCTTTATATTCTATATCTAATTCAACTAAAGTTTCAGAATGTTCTGATACAAATGCAATGGGAACTAAAACAATATGTTTTCCTAACCTTGAATTTTCTATAATTATTTCTTCGGTAGATGGCCCAATCCACTTTAATGGTCCAACTCGACTTTGGTAGCTCAATACCCAATCTAAATCTTTAACATCTAAAGACTTAACAATTTTATCAACTGATTGTTCTATTTGCCATTGATACGGGTCACCTTTTTTAATATTTTTTTCAGGCAATCCATGTGCAGAAAAAATTAACTTAAAATTCTCTAAATTTTTAATTTTTTTCATTATTAATTCTTTATGTGCCTGAATAAAATTTTCATCAGTTGGATAACAACAAATGGTGCTTGTTTTCACATTAAAATTATTTTTTTTACAAACATCATTCCATTCCTTTATTGAAGAACCCGAGGTTGCTGCTGAATACTGAGGATAAAGTGGCATTAAAATTATTTCTTCTGGATTGTAGTTTTTTACTTCCTTCACAACACCCTCTGCTCTTGGGTGCCAACATCTCATAACTATGAAACATTTATATTCTGACGAGCTATCATCTTTTTTCAATTTTGATTCTAAAGCAGACGCCTGTTCCTCAGTTAATTTTAAAATAGGGGATGAGCCTCCTAATTCTTCATAAATTTTTTTTGCTGTTGGTGCTCTTCTATTAGCTATAAGTTTAGCTAAAGGATAGCGTAAAAAAATAGGTAAATTTAATATTGCTGGATCAAAAAATAAATTAAACAAAAAAGGTTCAACGTTTTCTAGTTTATCAGGACCACCTAAATTAAATAAAATAATAGCTTTTCTCATTTGTATTCTTTTACTAATTTTACTAAATATTCCACCATACTTGGATTTGTCTCAGGTAAGACGCCATGTCCAAGATTAAAAATATAAGGATGGTCCTTAAAAATTTCCAAATATTTCATTGTTTCTTTTTTTAAAGTTTCCTTATCCGTCAATAAAATTTTAGGATCTAATCCACCTTGAACAGGAATTTTGATGTTTTTGATTATTTCCTTAGGGTTTGCGTTGTAATCAATACTTATTGCATCTGGTTTAACAATATCACAAAATTCTTTATAGTTTTTGATTTCTCTAGGAAAACATATTACTGGAACATTTAAAGATTTAACATAGTTTACAAGATTTAAAGTAGGAGTATAAATATAATTCGGTAAATCCTTTTCGTCTAATAAACCAGCCCAACTATCAAAGATTTGTATTACGTTTGCACCATTATCAATTTGGTTTTTAATATGGATCTTAAGAAACTTTTCAATGATTAATAAAATTCTGTTAATTAAAAATTCATCTTTAAAAAAATCTTCTTTTAAATTTTTTTTAGGGGATTGTTGATTAATCATATAAACTAATAGAGTCCATGGAGCACCAACAAAACCAATAGTATTTTTATCTTTTAAAATAGAGTCTGAGCTAACTTTTCTTAAAGCTTTATAAACTCGATGTACTTTTTCAATAAAATCAATTTCATCAATTTGGGAGATTTTATCTAAATTTAATTCACCCAATCTAGGTCCAAAATTTTTTTCAAATACTACTTTTTGACCTAATCCATAAGGAAGCATTAAGATATCAGAAAATATAATTGCTGCATCTAAATTAAATCTTTTTAAAGGTTGTAGAGTTATCTCTGATGATAAATTTTCATTTAAGCATAAATTGATAAAATCAGGATTTTTTTTTCTAATTTCTCTAAACTCCGGAAGATATCTTCCAGCTTGTCTCATAATCCATATAGGATTTATTGATGTGTTATTTTCTTTAATTACTTTATTAATTAGTGTCATATATTAAAATATTAATTAATTAGTTGTATTATTAATAGTTTATGTGGATAGTGGTAATTATATTTTATTAACATCTTCTTAACTATTTATTCATAAATTATTTATTAATTAACTTAACATTTAAAATTTATTCAAACATTTGTATAATTGTTTTCCACTATCCTAAAAATGTTAATAAAACCCTTATTTTACAAGGAATTTAATCTAAAAATAAATTTGTTTAATTTTTATTAAATATTACAAAGATATTAACAAGATATACATGAGTAATACTTATCAAATATTCTTAATTTCAGACTCTACCGGTGAGACTTTAGATAGGATCTTTTTATCTTTAAAAGCTCAATTTAAAAATATTGATTATAAAGTAAACTCTTATTCGTTTACTAGAACAGAAAACCAAATACTTAAAATACTCGATTTAGCCAAAAACCAGCCCAATTCTATAATTTTATATACTATTGTTGATAATAATTTAGCAAAATTTTTAGCTAATAATTGTGATGAAAAAAAAATTCCATGTTTTGGAGTTCTTGGTAGTTTAATTCTAAGTTTTTCAAAATTATTCAATCAAAAAGCTTCTCATGAACCAAGTGGACAGCATGTACTAAATGAGGAGTATTATAATAGAATTGAGGCCATTCAATTTACAATGAATCATGATGATGGAAATTTACTCGGTGATGTCGAAAAATCTGACATAATACTATTAGGAGTCAGTAGAACAAGTAAGACACCAACATCTATTTATTTAGCTAACAAAGGATATAAGACTACAAATATTCCTTTAGTAAATAAAAACTCTATCCCTGAAATAATAAAAAAAAACCCACAAAGTTTTTGTATAGTAGGATTAACAACAGAAGCTGAACGGTTGGCTGATGTAAGAAAAAATAGAATGAACTCATTAAAAGAAAAAAATAACAAAAATTATACAGATTTAGAAAAAATTAAAAAAGAAGTAGAAGAGGCAAAAAGTACATTTAAAAAATACAAATGGCCAACTATTGATATAACAAGAAAATCTGTTGAAGAAACAGCAGCTTCTATCATCAAGATTCATGAAATTTATATAAATAAGAAAAAAGGATAAAATGATAATTTTGGCTTCAAAAAGCAAAGTTAGAAAAAAAATTCTTGATGAAAATAATATCATTAGCCAAGTAGTGCCATCAAATGTAGATGAAGATATCGTAAAGGACAGTCTATTAAAAGAAAAAGCAACCCCTACAATTATTTCAAAGAATTTAGCAGAACTTAAAGCTAATAAAGTCAGTTTAAAGCATGCAGATAAAATGGTTTTAGGCGCTGATAGTGTAATAGATTTAGAGGGCAAATTAATATCAAAACCAAATGATAGAAGAGAGGCTTTTGATATTCTTAAAAAACTTAATGGGAAAAAACATGATTTAGTTAGCTCGGTGTGCATCTCTAAAAATGGGACAATGGTTTGGAACTATTCAGATAAGGCAACGCTTTCCATGAAAGAATTTAGTGATGAAGATTTACAAAAATATTTATCTAGAATATCTGATGAAGCACTTTATGCTTATAATGTTTACCAAATAGAGGGCGAGGGTAGAAATTTGTTTGAAAATATAGAAGGGGATGAAGATACAATTATGGGGTTACCTGTAAAAAAAATTAAAGAATATATAGGCTCATTATAATGAAAAAATATTTTGTAATTGGAAACCCCATTGATCATTCATTGTCACCTCAGCTCCATAATTACTGGTTGAAGAAAAATAATATAAATGGAGTTTATGATAAGAAAAAATTAAATAGTAATAATTTAAAAGATTTAGTTTTAAGAATTAAAAATAATGAAATTAATGGGCTTAATATAACTGTTCCATTTAAGAATGAAATTATTCCTTATTTGGATGAATTAAGTAATGAGTCCAAAAGTACTCAATCAGTCAATACGATTTATTTATATAGAGATAAAATCATTGGACATAACACTGACATTGATGGATTTGAGCTTGCCATTAAAAATGCAGAGTATGAAGTAAATGGAAAGAAAATTTTGATATTAGGAGCTGGGGGCGTGGTCCCATCTATTATATTTGCTTTAAACAAAATGGGAGCTTCAGAAATAATTTTGTCAAATAGGACTAAACATAAAGCTGAAGCTTTAAAAAAATTATTCAAAAATTTATCAGTTGTTGATTGGGGTCAGATTCCATATTTTGATATGATTGTTAATGCAACCAGTTTAGGTTTAAACAACAATGAAAATATTAATTTAGATTTTTCAAAAATTGAAAAAGAAAAGCTTTTTTTTGATGTAATTTATAACCCTAAAGAAACAAATTTTTTAAAAAATGCTAGAGTATTAGGAAATAAAACAGAAAATGGAAAAAAAATGTTTATTTATCAAGCTGCAGCTGCTTTTAAAATTTGGCATAATATTTATCCACAAATTGATAATGAAGTTAACAAGCTTTTAGATTGATGAAAAGAATTGGAATTTTAGGGGGCATTGGATCAGGCAAAAGTTACATTGCTCAAATATTCGGATGTCCAGTTTTTAATGCAGATAAAGAAGTTGGCTACCTATATAAAAAAGATAAAAAAATTTTTGATAAATTAAAAAAATCTTTACCAAAATATTTTAACAAATTTCCAGTAAATAAGGATGATGTTACGAGAGCAATATTAGATAAAGATCAAAATTTAAAAAAAATTATAGAAATCATTCATTTAGAAATTAGAAAAAAAATGAATAAATTTTTAAAAAAAAATAAAAATATGAAGTTTGTAATTTTAGATATTCCACTTTTGTTAGAAAATAAAATTAATCGAAAAGGTGACATTCTTGTTTTTGTAGACTCAAAAAAAAAAGATGTTTTAAAAAGATTAAAAAAAAGAAGAAATTTTAATTTAAAAATATTAAAAAAATTTCAAAATATTCAACTTTCACTTGATTATAAGAAAAAAAAATCAAAATTTATTATAAAAAATGATTTTACTAAAAAGACAGCCACAAAATATGTTAAACATATCCTAAAACAAATTTAACAATGAAAGAAATAGTTCTCGATACTGAAACTACTGGTCTAAATGTAAGAGATGGGCACAGAATTGTAGAAATAGGATGCTTAGAATTAGAAAATTTAATTCCAACAAAGAAAAAATTTCATTGTTATCTTAATCCTGAAAGAAAAGTATCTGAAAAGGCACTAGAAGTTCATGGTTACACAGATGAATTTTTATCAAACAAAAAAAAATTTATTGAAGTCGTTGATGAATTTTTATCTTTTATTAAAGATAAAAGACTTATAATTCATAATGCAGAATTTGATTTGTCACATTTGAATAATGAATTAAAAATTTTAGGAAGAGATCAAATTAATAACGAAATAATTGACACGCTTGTCCTTGCTCGAGAAAAATTTCCAGGAGCATCATCAAGCTTAGATGCCCTGTGTAAACGATATAGAATTGATAATTCTAAAAGGACTCAGCACACTGCTTTAATTGATTGTGATTTATTAGCTAAAGTATATATTAATTTAACTGATCAAAAAGAACCAACTCTAGATTTTAATTTAACTGAAGATAAAACTGAAATTGCTAAATTTAAAAGTAATTTATATTGTAAAAAAGTTGTTCAATTAAATGATAAAGAAATTCAACTTCATAAAGAATATTTAAAAACAAGTCTTAAAAAAAATTTTTTTAATTAAACCTTTCATTATAAAGTTTAACGAAGTCTATTTTTTTTTCTAATTTAATAGAAGGATGGCCAGAATTATGAACTAAATTTAAAAAAGCTGTTTCGAGTTTTGGATAAATTTCAGTTTGAACATCACATAGTATTATTTTCTCTAAATCTTTTTTATCTTTTATTTCATCATTAACCTTAATTATGGTTGCATAAATTATCTCAAAATAAGATTTTTTTTCATTGGCCTCAACATCACTAAATTTTAATGATGTATTTACCTCTATAAGTTTATCTTTAAGAGCTTTTGAAGTTATATCTATGTTAAGGTTATATTTAGAAATATTATCTTTAACGAATAAATATGTTTCAACATTTGGCGTTTCACTTGATAAATCTTTTATGTATTGTGCAAGTATTTTAAATTTTTCTGTCATTGTTATCGTCTATGTCTTCAAACTCACCTTCTATATAAGGTTTTTTAATTGTTGTCTCTTTTTTAAATTTTTTTAAAAATTTCCCAAAAAATAATTTTCTTGTTAATGGAAAGATTAATAAAAAACCTAAAAAGTCTGTAGCAAAACCTGGTAATATTAGCAACAAAGCTGCAAAAGCAATCGCAGCACCTGAAATTATTTCATAAGCAGGAACTTCATTTTTTATTAATTGTGAGAAACCTGATTTAAGCGTGTTTAATCCCTCGTATCTTGCATAAATGACCCCAATTATTGCGGTAATGAATATTAAAGAAATCGTATTAAACGCACCAATTTGGGAACCAATTTTAATAAAAAGGTAAATTTCAACTATTGGGATTAAAATTATTGTTAATATTACTGTGTTCATTTGTCTTTAATGTAATTGCTAGTTGAAATTATTCAACATAGTAATTAAGTTATTTCCTATGAATTATAGTTTCGAATATATCGACATAATATTACTTGCGATGATTGCTGGATTTATTTTTTTAAGATTGAGAGGAATTTTAGGAAAAAGAACTGGGCATGAAGGAAAATCCTTTACTCAATTTGAAGAGATAGTGAAAAATGTTAATTCAGAAGTTAACAATAATCGTGTTAAAGTTTTTGATGAAAATGCACAAAAAGAATTTCTCAAAGGTGCTAAAATTGCTTATGAAACCATAATTACTGATTTTAGTGATGATGATAATAAATTGATTAAGAGCAAACCTTTGCTAAGTAAAAAAATACAGGACCAATTTAATGAAGCTCTAAAAGAAAGAAACAAAAGGGGACACTTTGCTGAAATAACTTTTATTGGTGTTAATTCGGCTGACATTAAAGAACATAAAAACGTCAACAGTATCTTAAAAGTTACGGTTGATTTTGTAGGTGAGGTTATAACTTGTATTCGAGATAAAGATAAAAAAATTATATCTGGCGATCCTGAAAAAACAAAAAAGATATACGACACTTGGGTTTTTTCTAGAGATACAAAATCTAATAATCCTAATTGGCTTTTAGTTGATATATTAACTTAATTGAATAAAAAAATTTCAGATAAAGATCTTAAGGATTGGGAAGCTTTTTTATCAAGCAACGAAAATTTACCTGATAAAGACTCCAATTCTACTAAAAGAGAAAAAATAAAAACTTATACTTTTGATTTACATGGTTTTTCTCTTGAGGATGCAAATAAAAAAATAGGAGAGTTAATAAATAAATCCTATGAAATAGGAGTAAGAAAATTAGTTATAATAACTGGGAAAGGTATCCACTCAGATAATGAAAAAAATCCTTATGTATCAAAAGAATTTGGTAAATTAAAATATTCAGTTCCTGATTATATTAAAAAAAATGATCAACTTATGAATAAAATAACCAATATTGAAGATGCAGATATTGAGGATGGAGGGTCAGGAGCTATTTATATTAATTTGAAAAAAAAATTATAAAATAAATTTTGATAAATCAGTATCTTTAACTAAATTATCAAGATTTTTGCTAATATAATCTTTGTTAATAATAATTTTTTCGCCTGATCTATCTGTTGCTGTGAAACTTATATCATCTAATATTTTTTCAATAATTGTATGAAGTCTTCTTGCACCAATATTTTCAACTGTTGCATTTACCTCGGATGCAATATTTGCAATTGCGTCTATACCATCGTCAGAAAATTCCAAATCAACATTTTCAGTTTTTAATAATGCAACATATTGTTTAATCAAACTGTAGTCAGGTTCTTTTAATATTCTTTTAAAATCCTCACTTGTTAGAGCTTCTAGCTCAACTCTGATAGGAAGTCTTCCTTGCAGTTCTGGTAACAAATCTGAGGGTTTAGCAAGTTGGAAAGCACCAGAGGCAATAAATAAAATATGGTCAGTTTTAATTGGTCCGTATTTAGTGTTTACAGTTGTACCTTCAATTAATGGAAGTAAATCTCTTTGAACCCCTTCTCTAGAAACATCACCACCAACTCTATCAGTTCTACCTGAAATTTTATCTATCTCATCTAAAAAAACTATCCCATTGTTTTCTGTAGAGGTTTTGGCAGCTTTAATTATTTTATCTTGTTCAATTAATTTGTCTGACTCATCATTTATTAAAATTTCATGAGACTCTTTTACAGTCATTTTTTTCTTTTTTTCTTTTGCACCCATTGATTTACCAAGCATCTCACCAATATTTATCATGCCAACATTTGCACCTGGCATTCCTGGTATCTCAAAAGAAGTATTGTTTCCTCCTGTATCGTTTACAGCAATTTCAATTTCATTATCATCAAGATCACCATTTCGCAGTCTTTTTCTAAAACTTTCTCTAGTAGCCAAACTTGCTTTTTTACCAACTAATGCATCTAAAACTTTTTCTTCAGCTAATTTTTGGGCTTTTGCATAAACTTCTTTTCTTTTTTTAACTTTTTCCATTGAAATAGCTATTTCAATTAAATCTCTTATAATTTGTTCCACATCTCTTCCAACGTACCCAACCTCTGTGAATCTTGTTGCTTCAACTTTTACAAATGGGGCTTCTGCTAGTTTTGATAAACGTCTAGATATCTCTGTTTTCCCAACTCCTGTTGGTCCAATCATTAAAATATTCTTTGGTAAAACTTCATTTTTCATTTCTCCTTCTAAAGCCTGTCTTCTCCATCTATTTCTTAATGCTACAGCTACAGCTTTTTTTGCTTTATTTTGACCAACTACAAATCTATCTAGTTCAGAAACTATTTCTCGTGGAGAAAGCGAGCTTCCTACTGAAGAATTTGATTTTTGTTCTTTTCCTTTAGGATGCAATTTTGTTACGTTTGAATTATCCATTATATTTTTTCAGTTTTGATATTATTATTTGTAAAAACACATATCTCTGAAGCTACCTCAATTGCTTTTTTTGCAAGTTGTTCAGCACTCATATCAGTTCCCATTAAAACTTTTCCAGCAGCTAAAGCATAATTTCCACCTGAACCAATACCAATTACATCACCTTCAGGTTCTAAAACATCTCCAGTGCCTGAGATAATGTAACTATTTTCTTTATCACCAACAGCCATTAAAGCTTCTAGTCGTCTTAAGTATTTGTCTGTTCTCCAATCTTTGGCTAATTCTACAGCAGCTCTTGATAAGTTACCCGCATGCTTTTCTAATTTTGCTTCCAACCTTTCAAATAATGTTAAGGCATCTGCTGTAGATCCTGCAAATCCAGCAACAACACCTCTTTTTTCAATTTTTCTAACCTTTGAAGCAGTACTCTTAACAACTGTATTACCCATACTTACTTGGCCATCACCAGCCACTACTACTTCATTATTTTTTCTAACCAATACAATTGTTGTCATAGCTTATAAATGGATACTAATTTAAATAGTTCAAGCCCAGGTTTAGTATTATTGCCATAATTGAATAATATATGTATACCTGTTTTTAATTATGAAGCGTAAAGGGAAAATAAGCAGGAAAACTAAAGAGACTAGCATCAGTGTAGATTTAAATATTGATGGTAAGGGAAAATATAAAATTGATACTGGGATTGGTTTTTTAAACCACATGCTAGAACAGCTTTCAAAACATTCATCTATAGATATGAATATTAAAGCTAAAGGCGACACGCATATCGACTTGCATCATACTACTGAAGATACAGGTATTGCGATTGGGGAGGCATTGAAAAAAGCTTCAAAAAAATTTATTGGAATAAGAAGATACGCACATGCAATGATTCCTATGGATGAAACACTAACAAGAGTAGCTATCGATGTTTCAAATAGACCTTATTTAATTTGGAAAGTTAACCTTAAAGTAGAAAAGCTTGGAGAAATGGATACAGAATTATTCAAAGAGTGGTTTCAGGCTTTTTCTCAAGCAGCTGGAATTACTTTACATGTTGAAAATATTTATGGTGACAATAGCCATCACATTATTGAGTCTTGTTTCAAAGGTTTAGCAAGATCCTTAAGAACTGCATTGGAAATGGACCCAAGGAATAAAAAAACAATTCCTTCTACCAAAGGTTCTTTATAAGTTTAATGAACGTTACAATTGTTGATTATAATTCGGGTAATATAAGCTCGGTGATAAACTCTTTTAAAGAAGTTGCTCAAGATAAAGTTAATATCGAAGTTACTTCAGATTTAAACAAGATAAAATCAAGCGATAAAGTAGTTTTGCCAGGGCAGGGCTCATTTAAAAGTTGTGTAGATGCTTTAAATATAATTAATGGGCTTTCAGATACATTAAATGAATTTGCAATAATGAATAAAAAACCTCTTCTTGGGATTTGTGTTGGTTTGCAGATGTTTGCAGATGTTGGTTATGAAGAAACTGAAACTAAAGGCTTAGGATGGATTTCAGGAAAAGTTGCAAAAATAGATAATCAAAATGGTAAATATAAACTTCCTCATATTGGTTGGAATCAAATTAATATTGTCAAAGATAGTAAAATTTTTAAGGATGTAGAAAATAACTCTCATATGTATTTTGTTCATAGTTATGAATTTATTCCTAATGATAAAAGTGTAATTTCAGCTACAACAGATTATTCATCAAATATCGTTTGCTCTGTTGAAAAAGAAAATATCTTTGGAACCCAATTTCACCCTGAAAAGAGTGATAAGATTGGGCTTAAAATAATAGATAATTTTATCAATTTATAAATGAAGATATTTCCAGCAATAGACATTAAAGATAAAAAATGTGTGAGGTTAGTTAAAGGAGATTTTGAAAATAAAACTGAGTATGAAATCACACCAGTAGAGCAAGCTGGCAAATATAAAGACCATGGATTTAAAAATTTACACATTGTTGATTTAGATGGTGCTTTAACTGGTGAAACAGTAAATTTAGATATTATTCAAGATATAGTTGGTAAATTTAATTTAAAGGTTGAAGTAGGTGGTGGTATTAGAAATTCTAATAGTATTAAAAAATATATTGATGCTGGTGTTGAGAAAGTGATCCTAGGAAGTGCTGCTATAAAGGATAAAAAATTTTTAAAAGGAGCATGTGAAAAATTTCCTAACAAAATTGCTTTAGGTTTAGATGCTAAAGACGGATATTTGTCAGTATCAGGATGGAAAGAAAGCTCTAACCAATTAACTTTAGATTATTTAAAAGAAGTTAATGATTATGGAGTTAGTAGATTGATTTATACTGATATTAATAGGGATGGCATGAAGCAAAGTCCAAATTTTGATGAAACAGCAAAAGTTGCAGAAATATCAAATTGCCCAGTGATTATATCCGGTGGAGTTTCATCAATAGATGATATTAAAAAAGCAAAGAATTTAAAAAATGTTGAAGGTATAATAGTTGGTAAAGCTATTTATGATGGTGATATAAAATTAGAAGAGCTTGTAAAAGAAGATGCTTAAAAATAGAATAATTCCTTGTTTAGATGTTAAAAATGGACGTGTTGTTAAAGGTATCAACTTTGTTGATCTAAAAGATGCTGGAGATCCCGTAGAGCAAGCAAAAATTTACAGCGATGGAGGGGCAGATGAGATTTGCTTTCTTGATATTACCGCATCAAATGAAAATAGAGATATTATTTATGAAGTTGTAGAAAAAACTTCAAAGAAATGTTTTGTACCTTTAACTGTTGGTGGCGGTATAAGAAGTGTGGAGGATATCAATAAATTACTAAATTGCGGTGCAGATAAAGTTTCCATAAATACTGCAGCAGTTGAAAATTCAAAAGTTGTAGTTGATAGTTCAAAAAAATTTGGATCTCAATGTATTGTAGTTGCAATTGATGCAAAAAAAAACGGAGATAAGTGGGAAGTTTTTACCCATGGAGGAAGGAATAATAGTGGTATTGATGCATTGGAATATGCAAAAAAAATGGAAGAAAATGGAGCTGGAGAGCTTTTAGTGACTTCAATGGATAGAGATGGAACACAAGTCGGATATGATATTGATCTAATGTCTAAAATTTCATCTAAAGTAAATATTCCAGTAATTGCTTCAGGTGGTGTAGGTAATTTAGATCACTTAGTTGATGGAATAAAATTAGGAAAAGCTAGTGCCGTTCTTGCTGCATCTATATTTCATTATGGAAAACATTCAGTAAAAGAAGCGAAGGAATATTTGGACTCAAAAGGAATACCTGTTAGAATTTGACATGCTTAGCACATTAGAAAATTTATTTAATCTTGCAAGGGAGAGAAAAAAATCTCCTGTAGATGGATCTTATACAAATAAATTACTTAGCAATAAGTCTTTAAGTAAAGAAAAAATTCTCGAGGAAATAAATGAGTTGGTAGAAGCAGTTGAAAATAATTCAAACAAAATCCATGAAGCTGCAGATGTTTTTTATCATTTAATAATGTATTTAGAGGCTAATGAGGTAAAAATTGAAGATGTTATGGAGGAATTAAATAAAAGAAAAAAATGATTTACGATGATAATAATATCTTTGCAAAGATTTTGAGAGGAGAAATTCCTTGCAAAAAAATTTATGAGGATGATTTTGTATTATCATTTCATGATATAAATCCACAAAAAAAGATTCATGCATTGGTCATTCCAAAAGGTAAATATATTGACCTCGATGATTTTAGTGCAAAGGCTTCACCTGAGGAGATGGTAGGCTTATTAAAAGGGATAAATACTGTTGCTAAAAAACTTGAAATTTCTGTAGATACAGGAAAAGGTTACAGAGCTTTAGCAAATATTAGTGAGCATGGAGGCCAAGAAGTACCTCATTTACATTTCCATTTATTTGGTGGTGAAAGAGTTGGCAAAATGGTTGAGTGAATAAAAAAATAGATAGAAATTATTTAGAAATATTTTCACTCAGTGAATTGAATGAAACAAAAAAACCATCAAATGAATTTATTTTAGAGTTAATCGATCCACCAAATTTTCAATTAAATAAATTTTTTTATAAAGAAATTGGAAAAAATCATCGTTGGGTAGATAGATTAATATGGATTGATAAAGAGTGGATTGAATATACAACAAACAATAATACCAAGACTTACATTTTAAAAAAAGAAAATGATTTAGTTGGTTATTTTGAGCTTATATTTCATCGTGATAAGAATGAAACCGAAATAGCTTATTTAGGAATATTGGAAGAATATTTAAATAAAAAGTTAGGATCATATTTACTATCAAATGCTATTACCAAATCATTTTTGGACAAACCAAAAAGAGTTTGGGTGCATACTTGTTCTTTAGATCATAAAAATGCTTTAAATAATTATCTTTCGAGGGGCATGAAAATTTTTAAAAAAGAAACAATATCGATTTAATTTTGAGCAGGCAGTTTAAAGAGATTTTTTTTTAGTTTTTGATTTTTAGTAATAGATGAAAGATATGTGTTATTAAGATTTTGATATATATCAATTGTTTGCCACCCAATTAAATTATAATTTTTTCTACTAAAAAAAATATTAATTTCATTATTATCCTCAACAAATTTATAATTAATAAATTCTTCATTAATCAATTTTTCTTCCATAATAGATATTTTTTGTAATAGAAAATCTTTGTCCAAAATTAAGTTTAGTGGGGTACTTTTTAGAGGATAGAGATAATAACTAGTTTTTGATTTTATTACTAGAGACTTACCATTTGAAACTAAAATTTTTTTATTACTTGAATCATATTCACAATAAATTTTCTTTGGATATTGAATTGTACAATTTCCTTTTTCAATTTTACCATTTATATTTTGCTCAAAATTAAAAGAAAAATTGTCAATTTCTTTTAAATTTTTTTTTATTGCATTCTTTTCTGATGCAGAAATTTCTAAAATTCCTAGTGATAAAAATACTATTAGAATAAATTTTTTCATTTAAGAACATCACGTTTTCCAACATGATTTGCTTTACTTACTATGCCTTCGGACTCCATCATATCAATAATTCTTGCCGCCCGGTTGTATCCAATTTGTAATTTTCTTTGCAAAAAAGAAGTTGAAGCTTTACCTTCTGATTTAATAATCTCGACCGCTGACTCATAAAGTTCATCTTTATCAGTTTGACTTTTTGAATTTTCATTCATTTCTTTTTCATCTGCAAAACTTAAAATTTCATCTACATAGTCTGGTTCTGCTTGAGATCTTAAAAAATTATTTATTTTTTCAATTTCATTTTCAGATACAAAAGGTGCATGAATTCTGATTATTTTATTTGCAGAAGACATATAAAGCATATCTCCCTTACCCAATAGTTGCTCTGCACCTTGTTCACCTAGAATAGTTCGGCTATCAATTTTTGATGTAACTTGAAATGAAATACGAGTTGGAAAATTTGCTTTAATAGTACCAGTAATAACATCAACACTTGGTCTTTGCGTTGCCATTATAATGTGAATACCTGCCGCTCTAGCCATTTGAGATAGTTTTTGAATATAGTTTTCAATTTCTTTTCCAGCTACTAACATTAAATCAGACATTTCATCGACAACCACTACAATATAAGGCATAGGTAATTTATGTTTTGTATTATAGCCATCAATATTTCTTACACCTTCTTTTGTCATTAACCGGTATCTACTTTCCATTTCTTTAACTACCCATCCTAAAACAGATGCAGCTTTTTTTGCTTCTGTAATAACTGGACAAAGTAAATGTGGCACACCTTCGTAAGTTGATAATTCTAACATTTTAGGATCAATTAAAATAAATTTACATTTCTCTGGCGTATGTCGATAAAGCAAAGATAAAATTATCGTATTTATACAAACTGATTTTCCCGATCCTGTTGTACCAGCTATTAAAAGATGAGGCATTGATGTTAGGTCACCTATAATTGGTATACCTGAAATATTCTTACCTAATGCAATTGGTAATTTGATATCTTTTTTTTTAAAGTCTGAATTGTTTAAAATTTCACTTAGATAAACATTTTCTCTCGAAGAATTAGGTAGCTCAATACCAATTGTATTACTTCCTGGAATTGTAGAGATACGAGCCGACTCTGAACTTGTATTTCTTGCTATATCATCCGAAAGGTTAATTATTTTTGATACTTTTATCCCTGCTGCAGGCTCAAACTCATTTAAGGTAACAACTGGACCATGACTTACCTTTTTAATATTTCCATTAACACCAAAATCTAAAAGAATTTTTTCAAGAAATTTAGGATCATTATTTTCATTATTGTTTGATTTTTCTTTTTCATTTTTTTTTGGTATTTTTAATAGATCTAATGAAGGTAATTTGAATTTATTTTTATTATAAGCGTTGTTACTTTCGGCTTTTATGAAAGGTAAATCTTCTTGAATTAGGTTTTTAATTTCTTCCTGAGGAATATACTCATTAATTATTTCATCTTTATTTGTATAATTTTTTTCTTTCTTTCCAAAAAAGATATTTGAAATTTGCTTAATATAGTTCCAAAAATTTTTGGGATTAAAATTAATACTTATCAAGAATAATATGAGAATAATGATTATTAAGGAATAATATGAAATTTTTTCATTGAAACTAATAATTGAACCCATAAATGTTTTATCTAAATAATTACCTACAAATCCACCATTTCCATTTATGTAAAGATCAAAAGCTGGGTTATAGAAATAACTAAAAAATAAAGAGCCTATAATTAAATAAATAGATATAAAAAATAAGTTTTCTATAATTAAAAATAATTCTTTACGTCTAAATATATTAATTCCTGTAAAAATTAGTGTTATTGGAACTAAAAAAGCTATTAGCCCAATTGATTGAAAAAATAAATCTGAAGTATAGCTACCTTGAAATCCTAATAAATTTTTTATTTCAGTGTTTGCAGGAAATATAAAGTTTGGGTCTTCAGGATTGTAAGAAATAAGAGATAAAAACAACAAAACACCTAATAAAGAAATTATTACTCCAGATATTTCTATTAATCTATTTATTACAAAAATAAGTGTTGAATTAGCTAGTTTTTTTATGTCCATAGCAGATGAATCAAATATATCACTTTGTATCATCTAATTTTTATTGTTAAAATTAAAAATTATTATGAAAGTATGCATATTAGGAGATGGTTTAACAAGTTTAACTTTTGCTAAAGCCTTAGTAAATAAAGGAATAGTTGTAGATATTTTCTCAAATAATAAGAGTAGAAATATTACAGATAAAATAAGAACAATTGGTATTTCTAAATCAAATATAGAATTTTTAAATAAAGATATCCTTAATATTGAAAAATTCCTTTGGGATATCAATAAAATAGAAATTTATAGTGAGAGTTCTATTAATGAAAAAATATTAAATTTTAATAACAATAATCAAAGACTTTTTTCGATAGTTAAAAATTATAAACTTAAAGATTATTTTTTATCCAACCTTAAAAAAAATAAATTTATCAATTTTAAAAAAAATATTAATTTTGAATTAATTAAAAAAGATTATAAATTGATAATAAACTGTGATTCTTCAAATGTTATTACTAAAAAATTTTTTTATAACAAAATAAATAAAAATTATAAAAGTAATGCTTATGTAACAATTATTAATCATAAAAGAATAAAAAATAATACAGCAACACAAATTTTTACTTCTAAAGGTCCACTAGCTTTTTTACCAGTATCTGAAAATGAAACATCTATAGTTTATTCCATAAGAGGTTTAGAAAAGATTGATCTTTTAAACCTGATTAAAAAATATAATAAAAAATATCAAATTTTAAAAATTATAAATCCAAAAAATTTCGAAATTTATTCATCAAATTTAAGGTCTTACCATTATAAAAATATTTTAGCTTTTGGAGATTTATTGCATAAGTTACATCCTCATGCGGGTCAAGGATTTAATATGACTTTAAGAGATATTAAAGAAATATTGGATATGATCGATGTTAGAATAGAAAACGGATTAGAACTAGACAGAACAATTTGTTCAGATTTTGAAAAAAAAAGAAGACACACAAACCATCTTTTTTCACAAGGAATAGATTTTTTATACGAGTTTTTCAAGTTTGAGTCTGAAATTAATAATTACGCTTTAAATAAAACAATAAAATTTTTAGGAAAAAATCAGATAATAAATAAACTAGCTACAAAATTTGCAGACAGAGGTATTGTTGTTTAAAATTATTGAATTGTTGTGTTGTGGAATTGATCAAAAGTATAAGTAGTTAATATATCTGCTATTTTTGATTTTCTTGATTTTAAATTTTGTGCTTCTAAAAGCACTTGTTTTTCCTCTAATGTAAATGGTGAAGCCATAGCTAGAGCATTTATAATCTCATCAAGGCTTTGTTTTTCTAATGCTTTCCAATTAATTATAAATCCTTTTCTTTCAAATATATTTTTTAAATCTTTAAAAATAATTTCTAAATCAGAAAATTTTATATCCTCTTTTTTATCAATTAGATCATCATGAAATTTCTCAAAATTTATTTCACATTCCCTATACTTTTTGTTGGAATTTATTTCTTTTATTATTTGAAATCTTATCAATCCCCTAAGCTCAATTAAAAAACGTTTATCTTCAGTTTCTTTAAAGCTTGTTATTTTACCCATGCACCCTATTTCATATAAATCTGGAATATTTTCATTTTCATTGTGCTTATTTTTAGGTTGTATCATACCAATCAATTTGCCAGTTTTCATACAATCATTGACCATATCAATATATCTTGGTTCAAAGATATTTAGTGGCACAGTAGTTCTAGGAAAAATAATGAAATTACTTAATGGAAAAACAGCTAACTTTTTTGGTAAATCTTCTTTTTTCATTTTAATTATAATTATAGCATATTTAATATTGCTTGAATTAAAAAAAACAGCTAACTATAATATTTTTATGCGGGTATAGCTCAGTGGTAGAGCGTCTCGTTGCCAACGAGAAGGTCGAGGGTTCGACCCCCTTTGCCCGCTCCAAATTTATGAGTGATTTATTAGATAAAAAATGTGTGCCTTGTGAAGGTGGAGTGATACCTTTTGATATTTCTGAAATTCATAAATATCAAAAAAAAGTTGATGGTTGGTCATTAATTAAAAACCAAGAAGAAATTTTTTTTTTAGAAAAAGAATTTAAATTTAAAGATTTCCTTGAAAGCCAAAATTTTGTTAATCAAGTTGGTAAAATATCAGAAGAAGAAGGACACCATCCTGACATCATGTTTGGATGGGGTTATGCTAAGATTAAAATAACCACACATGCAATAAAAGGTTTATCAGAAAACGATTTTATATTAGCTGCGAAGATTGATAAAATTATTAATGCTTAAAATGTCTTGTTTTAGAAAAAACAAGTATAGTGTTAGTATCATTTGCATATCTGATTATATTTTTGTCATTAATAGATCCTGATGGTTGTATGACCGCTGAAACTCCAGATTGAATTAATTTCTCTATCCCATCAACAAATGGGAAAAAAGCATCAGAGGCTGCAACAATTTCTTTAGATGGATTTACAAATTTTTTCATTTTATTTAAAGCAATTTGACAACTATCAACCCTACTAGATTGGCCAGAACCTATACCTACAGTACTTTTATTACAAGCTAAGACAATCGCATTAGATTTAACATACCTACATATATTAAAAGCAAAAATTAAATTTTTCATCTGTTCTGCATTAGGTTTATTTTTTGAAACAATTTTAAAATCTTTCTGACTAAATTTTATATTATCTTCACTTTGTAATAAAATAGCATTGTTTGAGGAATTCATCTTATAATTTTTATTAAATACAAAGTTACTTGCATCAATTAGTCTAATATTTTTCTTTTTTTTTAAAATTTTAACAGCTTCATTGTCAAATTTGTTAGCAACTATAACTTCTAAGAAAATCTTATTTAATTCTAAGGCTAATTTCGGACCAACTTTAAAGTTGAAAGAAACAATTCCACCAAAAGCACTAATTGGATCACATGCTAAGGCAGATTGATAACATTTTAATTTATCCTTAATAATTGATACACCACAAGGGTTTGCATGTTTTACAATTACAACACCAGTATCTTTAGGCAAAGATTTTGAGATGGTTAAGGCTGCATAAATATCATTAAAATTGTTGTAGCTAAGTTTTTTTCCATGTAATTGATTTAAATTCAAAGAGTCATCAAGAGAATAGATTGCGCTTTTTTGATGAGGATTTTCTCCATATCTTAGATTTTCGATTAATTTAGAGTGAAATATTTTTTTTTGAGGAAAAGAAGTGTTATTAATTTTGTTAAAATAATCAGCTATTAAAGAATCATAATATGCAGTTTCAGAAAAAGCTTCTTGAGACATTTTTTTTCTAAATTCTAAGCTTGTCGATCCATCATTTTTTTTTAGTTCATTTATTAATTCATCGTATTGATTTAATGAAGTAATTACAGTTACATCATTATAATTCTTTGCAGCTGCACGAACCATAGTTGGCCCACCGATATCGATATTTTCTATGATATTTTGATGATTTAATTTATTCTTTATCACTTTCTCAAATGGGTAAAAGTTTACAATTACTAAATCAATATTTTCTATATTATTCTGTTTAATATCTTTTAAATGTTTTTTATTACCTCTTTTATTTAAAATCCCTCCATGTATTTTGGGGTGAAGTGTCTTTACTCTTCCATCTAAAATTTCAGGGGATTTAGTAAAATTTGAGATTTCTATAGCTTTAAATCTTAGTTTTTTAATTTTTTTGTAAGTTCCACCGGAACTTAGAATCTTAATATTGTGTCTTTTTAATATAGTTAAAAGAGATTTTAAATTTCCTTTATCTGATACAGAAATTAAGGCATTTTTGATTTTACTCATTATATTTTAATTAATTCCCATTTTATATAATTATTTTGAGTATTTGTTATCCCAGAAATAAATATATTTTGATTTTCAGTGTAAGTATTTTTCTTACCGAAATAAAAGCCATTATCAATATCAATTTCATAATTTTCACAAGTAAACCTCCATCCCTCATCTTCAAATTCTATAAATATAGATTTATTGTCTTGTGTTTTCATTGTCTTTGATGAGGGATCTAGATGAAAACGAAGATCAAATTTAAGATTTGGTAGCATTTTTTTTCCTATCAATTTTTCATTACCAATTAATTTGTTATTTTCAGGGTAAAATTCAATCTGACGCTCATAAAATAGTTTATATTTTTTCAAATATCCGTCATGAGTTGCATTAATTTTCCAATAGTTTTTTTCATTGATAATTTTCTTATTTGTTATTTTAAGACCATCTTTAACTTCTGATCCTAAATTAGAATTTTTTTTAAATTTACAGGAAGAATTATCATCAATCACCAAGACATTATGAACTGCTGATGACTTTGATAAATCATTAAGTTTATTAATATTTTTATTAAAATATCCAGAGTTGGTAAGTATTTTTTTTCCATTAGAAACAAATTCAAAAGAAAGAGCACCAGCTTGGTATTTATTTGAAAATTTTTTATTAGGAGATGGTCCGATATCCATAATTAAATTAACCTTTTTATTTCTTAAGCTTACATAATTTGAAAACTCGTAATTTTCATTTTTGAATGAGTAACCTAATCGTTTCAAATAAAGATCAAATTCATGATTATTAGAGATATTATTACCGTTAAATAATGGATCAAAATTTAAATTTTTCCAAAAAAATGCATACGATTGACCAAGGTAAAATATATTTTCATCTATAAAATCAGGCATTTCTGTTTGAGACTCTTTAAACCATTCTCGTATTAATATTAAATGTTTCAGAAAAAAAATCGCAGAATTGATACTTCTAGATTTAGGAAATCCAAAAGCGTCTAAATTAGATTTGATATTTTTTTTTAAGTGGTCCAATCCCTTGATGATTAAATTTTTTTCGTCATTATATGCAAGACCAACAAGAATAATTGCCGAGATACCAATTAATTTATCATGATCATCTTTTATCGTATTTATTTGATTAAGGAGATGAAATGCTTGTTTTTGAATTATGTAATTAAAATCTATTTTATATTGTTCATTAGAATCATCGTAAGAAAGTCTTGAATTAGAAAGCCACGAAATAATTCTTTTTGATGTTGTTTTAAAATTCCAAGTTTTAGAATTATATTTATAATTAATTTCCGTCCAATTTTTAATAATTTTTTGAACATTTATATTTGATGATTTCAAATCTAAACTAAAAAGCCAAAAAAAATTATTCAGTTTATTTATTTGTTTTTCATTCAGTTTTTTATCTATCCAAACAGTTTCCAAAGAAAATTCATTTATATTAAACTTTTTAGTTTGAATATTTACAATTGAAGAAAGCAAATGTGCGCTAGGTTTATACTTTAAGTTTTTTGATGAAATGTTAGATATTTTTTTATTATATAAAAATGAATTAAGATAAATTTTTCTAAAAATATCGAGCATAATTGAAAAAGTTCTACTGAGTTAATAATTTATACTGTTCTCAATAAATCAATATTTTTTTTTATATTTCCATCATTACTTTTAAAAATAGTTGTCCCAGATACCAGAATATTTGCACCTGCTTTTATGGCTAACTTAGAATTATCAAAATTTATACCTCCATCTATTTCAATATCAAAAGATAATTTCTCTTTTTCTCGAATATCTACTAATTCTTTAATTTTATTTAAAACTTCAGGCATAAATTTTTGTCCACCAAATCCTGGATTAACACTCATTATTAGAACTAAATCTACTTTATTTAAGAAATTTTTTATTATATCAACTTTAGTTTCAGGATTTAGTGAAACTCCAACTTTTTTTTTGAATTCTTTTATTTTATCAATTGAATTTTGAAGATTATCGGTTGCCTCGGGATGAATAGTAATTATATCCGCTCCTGCCATTGCATAAGACTCAATATACTTATGAACTGGTGAAATCATAAGGTGAACATCAAATGGGACCAAAGAATTTTTTTTTAATGCTTTAATTACTGGAGGACCAATTGTTAAATTTGGCACGAAATGACCATCCATTACATCGACATGTATCATGTCAGCCCCAGCCTCGTTAAGTCTTTTAATCTCATTTCCTAGTTGACTAAAGTCAGCAGATAAAATTGAAGGTGAAATTTGTATTTTTTTCATTGATAACTAGGATAACTAGTATCAATTTTTAAAATTTAATTGAATTAAAAAATTGGTAAATTTGTCTCGAAATTTCACTCTCCAATGGAAAAGACAACATTCCCATAACTGAATATCCTAAAATCCATGGCATCAAGTAAAATCTAATCATAAAGAAAAACCAAGCAACATAAAGTGGAACTAAGGGTCCAATAATAAATGATGGCGTAATTGGTTTGAATAAAGTCATTAAAGGATTGGTAAATTTTACAAACACTCTCATGAAAAAGAACTGAGAGTCTTCTCTTTGAAATATATTCATTGCAACCCTTCCGATTAAAGTCCACATAATTACTCCAAGCACATAATCAATAATATAAACTAAAGGATGAAAGTTAGCTGACATTTAAAATTTATATTGGAAAAATTTAGAAATTAAAAGGGGCGAAATTAATCGCCCCTTAATAAGATTATTTAATGTTGTTTACCAAGGATCGATTTACCAGATGGTACACGAACCTCATCAACCATTTTTTGCGTTGCAGCATTAGGCTCTGCAGTAATTAAACTTACTACCACCATAGCTACTAAGCTGACAGCTGAACCGAAGATACCAAACGTTAACTGTGTAATACCTAGGAAACCACTTCCGCCGTTTCTTACCCAAATTAGGTAACCAGCACCAGAAATTAATCCTAAAGCCATACCAGCTATAGCACCTTCTCTGTTAGCTCTCTTCCACCATACACCAAGTACAAGTGGGAAGAACAATCCAGACATCGCAAAGTCAAAAGCCCAAATTACTGAACCTAAGATACCTTGGATCTCCATTGCTGCAATAGTTGCTCCAGCAAAACCAATTACTACAAGTAATACCCTTGCAACAACTAGTCGTTTTGCAGTTTCTGCTTTTGGATCGATGATCTTGTAATACAAGTCATGAGACAAAGCATTTGCAATCGCTAGAATCAAACCATCCGCTGTAGACATGGCAGCAGCCATACCTCCAGCAGCAACTAGACCTGAGATTACATATGGTAATCCAGCTATTTCTGGAGTTGCTAACACAACGGCTTTACCACCCATGAAAAACTCATTTAATTCAAGAGTTCCATTTCCGTTAAAGTCGCTTACAAACATTAAGTTTGCTTGGTTCCAGTTTTGATACCAATCTATTGATTGAACTTCTGCAATTGATTTACCGATAATACCAGTTGGTAATGACGGGTCAATCAACGACAATTTAGAAAGTGTCGCTAACATTGGAGCAGAAGAATAAAGTAGGAAGATAAAGAATAATGACCAACCTACTGATTTTCTAGCTGCTTTTACACTTGGAGTAGTGAAATACCTCATCATCACGTGCGGTAATGAAGCTGTTCCCATCATCATCGCTAGTGCTAATGAAATAAATGCCCAAGGTGTAGCGTTAACCGCTGAGTGAGCTTTAGTTATTCCAGCTAAACCTTTTGGTACCGCAGCAAGATTCTCTTTTGAGTTTGCCACAAAACCAAACTGTTGTTCTAGTTCACCAATTCTAGCTACTTCGTCAGCTAACATAAAGTGTGGGAAGAAACCCGCACCCATTTTGTTACTGATCCAAAATACTGGAAGTAAGTAAGCTATAATTAGTACAATGTACTGTGCAACTTGTGTCCAAGTTACCCCTCTCATACCACCTAACATTGAACATAATAAGATACTTATTAGTCCAACATAAACTGCGTATTGGAATGGAATATCAAGAGCAACAGACGCAATAGTACCTGTAGCGTTAATTTGTGCAGTCACATAAGTAAATGAAGCAACAGTTAAAACTATTACTGCCATTAACCTTGATAAATTACCACCGTATCTTGTACCAATAAAATCTGGAACTGTGTAACAGCCAAATTTTCTTAGGTATGGTGCTAATAAAGATGCTACTAACACATATCCACCTGTCCAACCAACAAGTAGTGCCATATAACCATAGCCTTTAAAGTAAATACCACCAGCCATTGCAACGAACGATGCACCGGACATCCAGTCTGCTGCTGTCGCCATTCCGTTGAACACGGTAGGTACCTGTCTTCCAGCTACGTAATACGCATCTGCTTGAGCTGTACGTGATAGATAACCAATTATCGCGTAGATGGCTACTGTAAAGGCTACGAAACAAATTCCGATAGCTTTAGCTGACATACCCATCTGCTCAGCAATTGCCATAATTATTATGAAAGCTAAAAATCCACCCGTATAGATTCCATAAACTTTAGGCAAATTGTCTATAAAATTACCTTTTAACATTAATCGTCTCCTCTCTCACTGAAGCCGAACTCTTCATCAATTTTTTCTTGTCTATTCGCAAACCAGAAAATTAAGATTACGAAAATTCCAAGAGAACCTTGACAAGTGAACCAATAAGTTAACGGGTATCCAAATGGACCTGTTACCTCATTCATTTCTGCTCCAAAAAGGAAGATGCCAATTGAGAATACAAACCAAATTGCCAATGTAACTATTAACAATCCCCTGGTTTTTTCCCAGTGTTGTGCTTGTTTTGACATTATATACCTCTCTCTTTTTAGTTATAACTGGCAAAAACCATAACCATTATGAAGGAGATTTAAAGTATTAAAATTGTTCAAATTAAGCGACTTTTTGAGGTATAAATACGCAAATTATCGCATTTTATGGCAAAATATAAACTAACCTGGAAAGATCTAACCTGGAGAGATTTTAAGATATATTTATTTGCTCTATTTAAAGCATTTGTACCCAAAAAAAAAATTGATAATTTTGATGCTTTAGAGGATTTTATTCAAACTAAATCAGCATGGGTTACACAGGTAACTCTTTATGGGTATCTAAAGACTAGAATGGGTACAAGATATGTTCTTCATTTTGAAAATGACGTATTTATGTCATCAGTCAATTTAGCTAAGTGGAATATTTATGCAGTTGCATTACAAGATCTGACTTTTTTCACGTTTTCATATTTAAAAAAAAATTTTAGTTATAACGAAGTTGAAAAAGCAAAAGAAATTTTTTTGAAAATTTTAGATGACGAAATTTCAAATAAAATGCCTTTAGATATAATTGAAAATGCAAAAAAAAGTTTTGATGAAAGACTACAAAATATAAATTGGGATCTGTATCATGATGATTTACCCTTTAATCCAAGTGCATTATCTTTATATAAATGGGCACCTATAGCAGAAGATTTAAAAACATTAGATCGTAAAATAGTTTTAAATTCTGTAATTTTAAAATGGGATATTGTAAAAAAAGAATTTAAAGAAAGAATTCAATTTTAAGTATTTTTTCTATTTTCAACTAAACTATCCACAACACTTGGGTCAGCCAAAGTGGTTGTATCACCTAATTGATCATGCTCATTAGCAGCAATTTTTCTCAAAATTCTTCTCATAATTTTTCCTGATCTTGTTTTTGGTAATCCAGGGGTAAAATGAATTAGATCGGGAGTTGCTAAAGGACCTATTTGTTTTCTTACCCATAGCTTTAATTCTCTTTCCAAATCTCCTGTTTCAATCTCCCCAGCATTTAATGTAACATAACAATATAAACCATTACCCTTAATATCGTGGGGATATCCAACCACTGCTGCTTCAGCTACTTTTGAGTGAGCAACAAAGGCACTTTCTATTTCTGCAGTACCAAGATTATGTCCTGAAACAATTATTACATCATCTACTCTTCCTGTTATCCAATAATAACCATCTTTATCTCTTCTACATCCATCACCAGTAAAATATTTACCATCAAATTGAGAAAAATAAGTATCTATAAATCTTTGATGATCACCATAAACTGTACGCATTTGTCCTGGCCAAGATTGTGAAATACAAAGTCTGCCTTCGCCTGCACCTTTAACTTCTTTTCCATCTTTATCGACTAAACAAGGCTTAATTCCATAAAAAGGTTTTGTTGCAGAGCCTGGTTTTAAAGGGATAGCACCTGTTTGGGGTGCAATTAATATTCCTCCAGTTTCGGTTTGCCACCATGTATCGACTATTGGACATTTAGAATTTCCAACAGTTTTATAATACCACATCCAAGCCTCAGGGTTTATTGGTTCACCTACTGTGCCAAGTAATTTTAATGATTTTCTAGATGTTTTTTTAACGGGCTCTTCACCTTCTCTCATTAAAGCCCTAATTGCAGTTGGTGCCGTATAAAAAGTATTTACTTTAAATTTATCTACAATTTGCCACCACCTTGAGCTATCCGGGTAGTTAGGAACACCCTCAAACATTATAGTTGTTGCTCCATTAGAGAGCGGTCCGTATATGATATAACTGTGACCAGTAACCCAACCAATATCTGCAGTACACCAGTATATATCTTTAGGTTTGTAATTAAAAATATACTGATGAGTCATTGATGCATAAACCATATATCCCCCAGTTGTATGCAAAACTCCTTTTGGTTTACCAGTTGATCCTGAAGTATAAAGTATGAATAATGGATCTTCAGCGTTCATCTCTTCAGGTTCAGAATAATTGGAAACATCTTTAATAAGGTCGTGATACCATACATCTCGATCGTGATTCCAAAAGACGTAATTTCCAGTTCTTTTAACAACAATGCATTTTTTAACATTAGGACAATTTGTTAAAGCTTCATCAGTTGTAGCTTTTAGAGGAATCGTTTTTCCTCCCCTTACACCCTCATCAGCAGTGATAATATATTCTGACTCACAATCATTAACCCTACCTGAAATTGACTCTGCAGAAAAACCTCCAAAAATAATTGAGTGAATTGCCCCAATTCTAGCACAAGCTAACATCAGTATTGCTAATTCTGGTATCATTGTTAAGTAAATTGTTACTCTGTCGCCTTTTTTTATTCCAAGTTTTTTTAGTCCATTTGCTGCTTTTGAAACTTTTTGATGTAATTGTTTGTATGAAATTTTTTGTGTGTCTTTAGGATCGTCACCAACCCAAATAATTGCGGTTTTATCTTTTTTATCTTTAAGATGTCTGTCTATACAGTTTGCTGATGCATTCAATGTTCCGTCCTCAAACCACTTAATTTTAACTTCATCTTTACTGTATTTAACGTCTTTGATTTTTTTGTATGGTTTGATCCAAGTAATTCTTTTTCCTTCTTTTTTCCAAAAATTATTATTATTTTTTATGGATTCATTATATTTTTTTTGATACTGAGCTTTATTTGCAAGGCCGCTTTTTATCCACTCAGGTTTAGTTTTAAATACTAATTCAGATGATGATGAATTATCTTTTTTTTCGGTTTTTTTAAAACTTTTTTTTTTGTTTTTGATTTTTTTTCTAATAACTTTTCTTCTTTTAATAATTTTCTTTTTTCTTTTTTTAGAAGATTTTTTTTTAGTTTTAGATTTTCTCTTTTTTTTTGGCATAAATAAATCTTATACTAAATTTTAACCATGTTATTTAAAATTTTCCAGCTTTTAGAATCAATAGGCATAACGGATAATCGACTTTGTCTGATCAATGATAAATGGCTCAATTCCTTATTTTTCTTAATATTTTCCAGTGTAATCGGTCTATCTAGTTTTTTGATAAATTTAACTGTTACAGCAACAAAACGGCCAGATTGGTCAGTTTTGTCTAAATATGCCTCTTTAATGACTTCAACAATCCCAACTATCTCTTTGCCAATGTTTGAATGGTAAAAAAAACAATGATCACCTTTTTTCATTGCTTTCAAATTTTTTGCAGCCTGATAGTTCCTAACACCATCCCAAGGAGCCCCTTTATTGCCAGCATTTTTTTGTTGATCAATAGACCAAACATCAGGCTCAGATTTAAGTAACCAATATTTTTTACTCATGTTTTTTTTATAATTTTACACCTGCACCTTTAAGAAACGCTGCATCTTCATCTAAAGGCCATCTTGGTTTTGCAGGATAATCTAAATTATCAAATTGTTTTAATTTAAATTTTTCTAATCCCACCATTGCAATCATTGCAGCATTATCACCACATAGTTCTATCGGTGGAAAGATAGATTTGTAACCTTCCTCCTCACAAAGATTTATTAACATTTTTCTAATTTCTTTATTTGCTGCAACACCCCCTGCTACAACAAATTTTTTTTCTTCAGGTTTAATTTGATTTTCAAATTCTTTGAAAGCCATTTTTGTTTTTTTATACAAAATTTCAATTATTGTTTTTTGAAAAGATGCAGCAAGATCAAACTTTTCTTGATCAGTTTTGATTTTTTTTGTTATTTTTAGTATTGCTGTCTTAAGTCCAGCAAATGATAAATTACAGCCACCTTTATTAAAAATTGGTTTTGGTAAACTATATTTATTTGGATCTCCTTTTTTTGCTAGAATTTCTATTTGTGGTCCACCTGGAAATTCGACTCCCAAAAGTTTTGCAGTTTTATCAAACGCTTCACCAATAGCATCATCAATAGTTGTACCTAGTCTTTTATATTTATTTAAATTTTTAACACTTAAATATTGAGAATGTCCTCCTGAAATTAATAAAAGTAAATATGGGTAATTTAATTCTAAATTTAATTTTGGACTTAATGCGTGACCTTCTAAGTGATTTACTGCTATAAATGGTTTGTCTAAGGATGTGGCAAAAGCTTTTCCAAAACTTAATCCAACTGAAAGACAAACAACTAATCCAGGTCCTGCAGTAGATGCAACAGCATCAATCTCATCTATTTTTATTCCACTATCATCAATTGCTTTTTTAACAATCCAGTCAATCTTTTCTAAATGTGACCTTGCAGCTAGCTCAGGAACAACCCCACCAAACTCTTTGTGGACATCCACTTGACTAGAAATAACATTAGATAAGACCATAGGGTTTCCTTGGTTATTTTCAGTTATTATAGATGCAGCTGTTTCGTCACAACTAGATTCTATTCCAAGAATTAAGGGCTTTTTACTCATTCAAATAGTTTTTAATAATTGTACAATCTCGGTACAAAAAATAAATAAATTTATCAATGAGTAGAAAAATAATAATTGGATCTAGAGGCAGCAAATTAGCTTTACTATATGCACAAAAAGCTAAGGATACTATCATTCATAAAACAGATTTTAGCGATGAAGAGGTTTTTATAAAAACAATAACTACTGAAGGCGATAAAGTAAAAGATAAAAGATTGTCTGAGTTTGGAGGAAAAGGTTTGTTTTCAAATAACATTGAAAAAGAACTTCAAAATAAAAATGTTGATATAGCAGTTCATGCACTTAAAGATTTACCCGCAATTGAAACAATGGGTTTAATGACTGATAGTTTTTTAGAAAGAAATAATCCGAGAGAAATTTTGATTTCTAAAAATAACAAAAAATTAAAAGAGTTAGATATAAAATCTATCATAGGAACATCTTCATATAGGAGAGAATTTCAAATAAAAAAGATACGACCTGATGTTCAATGCAAACTTATAAGAGGTAATGTTGACACTAGAATACAAAAATTAAAAAATGGCTTGTATGATGCAATTATTCTTTCATATGCAGGAATTAAATATTTGCAACTTGAAAATGAAATTGCTGAAACATTTACAACGAAGGAAATAATTCCAAGTGTAGGTCAGGGTATTATTGCATTACAGTGTAGAGAGGATGATAAAGAGATTATTTCTATTTTAAAAAAAATTAATCATGACGAGACTTATAAAAGAGCTCATGCTGAAAGAGATATTTTAAAAGTTTTAGAAGGAGATTGTGAAACAGCTATAGGAGCACATTCTATAATTGATGGGAAGAATATTATTGTTGAAGCTGAACTTTTTTCTTTAGATGGATCAAAAAGATTTTACGAAAAAAAAATTGAAAAAATTGAAAAATTTAATTCAATTGGAAAAGAAATTGGCAAAATTTTAAAAACTAAATCAAATAATTCATATAAAAGATGATATGCATATTTTATTAACTAGACCATTAGAAGATTGTTCAGAAATGATTTTGAAATTTCAATCATTAGGTCATCAAGTTTCCCATCTTCCATTATTATTAATAGAAAAAATGAGTTATGAAGAGGTAAATTTTTTGGACTACGGTGGAATTATTTTTACAAGTGCTAATTCGATAAAATTTCTAGAAGCAAAAAAAATAGATAAAAATATTATTTGTTTTTGTGTAGGAAGTAATACCGAAAAAAAAGCAAGAAATTTAGGGTTTCAAAATACGATCGCTGCTGAGGGAAATGTTTCAAATTTAAAGGAATTAATTTTGCAAAATTACGAAACTCAATCTAAACCACTTCTTTATGTAAGTGGAGAAATAATTTCAGCTGATTTAGATAAGCAGCTTTTGAAAGAGGGCTACAATATTAAAAGAATTATTAATTATCGAGTGAGTCACAATCAAAAATTTGATGAAAATTTCATTAAAGAATTAAAAATTAATATACCGGACATGGTCTATGTTTATTCCCAAAATAGTGCTTCTAGTCTGTTAAATTTTATTAAGGTTCATCAAACAGAAAATATATGGATGAATACTAATTTAATGTGTATAGGTGAAAAAACTTCGTCTATATTAAATGAAATTAAATGGAAAAAAATATTTCTTTTTAATCCTGGAGAAGAGGAGTTTTTGTTATATAAAATTTAATTATGGAATTGATAAATAATTTTTCAGAAATATTTTTATCCGTGTGGAATAAAGGGATACTCGGTGTTGATATTTTTCAAATTTTAATTGGGATTGGAATTTTTTTAATTTTCTTAATTTTTAGAGGTTTAATAAGTAAACTTATAATCAAAAAGTTAGAAATTATCTCTAAAAGAACTACAAATAAATTAGATGATACATTTGTAAATGCCCTAATTGGACCAGCAAGATTTTTACCAATTGTTTTAGGTTTTTTTATTGCAAGCTACTATATGACATTTTCAATCGAAGGAAGAGAGGTTGTTGATACAATTAATAGGACTTTAATCACAATTTTAATTTTTTGGATAATTCATCAAATCATAGAACCAGTATCGTATATTTTAAGTGGTCTTGATAAACTTTTAACGAGAGAATTAATTGGTTGGATAATTAAATCATTAAAAATTCTTATTTTTATTTTGGGTTTAGCCGCAGTTTTAGAATTATGGGGTATCAAAATTGGACCAATTATTGCCGGCCTTGGTTTATTTGGAGTAGCAGTAGCTTTAGGAGCGCAAGATTTATTCAAAAATTTAATCTCAGGAATTTTAGTTCTTGTAGAAAAAAGATTTAAGATTGGTGATTGGATTTTAGTTGATGGAATAATCGAGGGTATTGTTGAGAAAATTGGTTTTAGATCTACTACAATTAGAAAATTTGATAAATCTTTGGCCATTATTCCAAATTTTCAATTTGCAGAAAACGCAGTTATTAATATTAGTGAGACCTCAAATTGGTTAATAAGCTGGATAATAACTCTTCAGTATGACACTACTGTAGATCAACTCAAAACTATTAGAAATCAAATTGAGGAACACATTAATAAGAGTGAGGATTTTAATACAAGTGTTGGAGTTGCTGTAAGAGTAGATAAATTTTCAGACAGTTCAATAGATATGTATGTTCGTTGTTTTACAAAAACAGACAGTTGGAATGATTGGTTATCAGTAAAAGAGCGTTTAGCTATTGCAATAAAGCAAATAGTTGAAAGTAATAAAGCTTCTTTTGCTTTCCCAAGCCAGTCTATTTATGTAGAAAAAAAATGATTGCTGTCTTTTATTTAGTTTTACAATTATTAAAACTTTATTCTTATGTAGTTATAGCAAATGTTATAATAAGTTGGTTAATTGCTTTTAATATTCTAAATACTCAAAATAGATTTGTATATTTAATTTTAGATTTTACTTACAGACTAACAGAGCCTTTTTTAAGGAGAATAAGACGATTTCTTCCAAATCTAGGTGCTTTAGATATATCTCCAATAATTTTACTTCTATTGATTTGGTTCATAGAAATGTGTATGAAGCTTTACGTCGCGCCAATGATATTTTAAAAATTTATGATTTTAATTGATGGTAAAAAAGAAGCTGCACTTTTAAGAGAGGAACTTAAGAAAGAAGTTTCAGAGTTAAAGGTAAAATATAACAAAGTTCCTGGTTTAACAGTTATTTTAATTGGCGATTTAACTCCAAGTCAAATTTATGTTCGAAATAAAGAAAAATCTGCAAATGAAGTTGGACTGAAATCTGATGTTGTAAAATATCCAGACTCTGTAGATGAAAAAGTTGTTTTAGAAAAAATAGAGGAATTGAATAAAGATGAAACTGTATCTGGTATTTTAGTTCAGTTACCTCTACCTAAGCATATAGATAAACAAAAAGTTATTGAAGCCATTCATCCCTCAAAAGATGTTGATGGTTTTCATCCTATGAATGTAGGAAATCTTTCATCTGGTTATGAGAGTTCAGTACCATGTACACCATTGGGGTGTTACTTATTAATCAAAAAGATAGAACCAAACTTAAGTGGTAAAAAAGCTGTTGTAGTTGGTAGATCAAATTTAAATGGCAAACCTATGACACAACTTCTTTTAAAAGAAAATTGCACCGTTACAATTACACATTCAAAAACAAAAGATTTAAAAGCTGAATGTCTTGAAGCTGATATTATTGTTGCTGCAGTTGGAATACCTGAACTTGTAAAAGGGGATTGGGTTAAAAAAGATACTATTGTAATTGATGTGGGTATTAATAAAACAGAAAAAGGTATTGTTGGAGATGTAGCTTTTGATGAAGTTTCCAAAAATGCAAAAGCTTTGACACCAGTTCCTGGAGGTGTTGGGCCAATGACTATTGCTTGTTTACTTAAAAATACAATTGACTGTTTCAAAAGATCGCAAATTTAGCATTTAAATCGTTAAAAAATATTTGATAACTTAGGTTATGAAAAAACCTAAATATCCATACAGGATTGCTATCATAATGGGTATACTCACTATCCCACCGATTGGAGCTACTCAATTAGGTTGGTACCTTTATGATCAACAAACTGGATTTGATTATGGTATGATTGTTGGAACTTTTTCTGTAATATTTGCAGCATGGTTAATGTATGAAAAAAATTGGAGAGAGGAAGATGAAGACTAATTAATGGAAAAGATAATTTTTTTTGGTTTAGTTATCCCAATTTTTGCTTTTGTACTGTACTTAGGTGTTAGTGCGATAATGAAAGGGTCACAGGCCAAAAGCGCACTTAAGGAGGAAGCAAATTTAAAAAATGATGAGTTCGAAAATTCTCTAGATAATAAAAAAAATTTAAGTGAGGAAATTGACAAATTAAACAATCTTTTAAAAGATGGTGTTTTAACTCAGGAAGAATTCGAAAAAGCTAAAAAAAAATTATTAGATGACTAATTATAATTAAGTAATTTTTTTAAAGATCCAAATTCACCGATCTTATAAATAATAGCATCTTCTTTCTTGAATCCATATTTCTCTGCACTAGCTTTGAATCTTAAAGGTGGTTCCATGATAGGTTCCAGAGATAATACAAAAGTTCCCCAATGTGTTCCTAAAACTTTTTTACTTTTTAAATCTTGCGCGATTTCAAGAGCTTCTTCTGGAGTAGTATGATAAATTGATTTTTCAAACATAGGTCTAAAATCATATGCTCCAATATTAATCATTGATAAATCTATTGGACCATATTTTTTACCAAGTTCTTTATAAATATTTCCATAACCAGTATCACATGCAAAAAGTATTTTTTTGTTTTTGTATTCAATTAAAAAATTTCCCCAAAGAGTTTTATTTGTATCAGTCAAACTTCTTTTTGACCAATGAACTGCAGGTAATAATGTAATCTTTAAATCATTGTTAATTTTTATTTCATCATACCAATCCATTTCATTAACATCTTTGTATCTTTGAAAATATTTGCCAAGTTTAAGAGGGAGTAGAACTTTTGTATTTTTATAAGGAAAACCTCTAATAGTTGACATGTCTTGATGATCATAATGATTGTGAGTGAGTAAAAAGACATCCGTTTTAGGAATTTCTTTTAAATCAAGTGCTGGTTTTACGTATCTCTTCGGTCCAAAAATTAAAGGTCCTGCATTTTTTGAAAAAACTGGATCTGTAATAATTGTTGTTTCACCTAATTTAATTAAAAATGTAGCATGCCCTATCCAAGCAATATAATCATCATCTTTAAATTTCTCTAAATTTTCTTTTACAATTTTTTTATCGATTACATGATCTTTTGGGACAGTTATATCTATTTTCTTTTTTTCTTTAGTAAATGTTTTGTAGGAAAATTTTACATCTTTTGATCTAACCGGAGACCCTTCGGGATTTCTAAAAGTTCCATCTGGTAAATGGTGATAAGGTTTTTCTGCCATTGCTAAACTAATACAATTATAAAAAATAATTCCAATTAAAAAATGTAGAATTTTAGTTAATTTTTTTGCATTAGCCACAAACTATCTCCACCTAAAAAATAGATTTTTCCGTTAATCGGATGTATCTGTATATCTCTTATTCTACCAATTTTATTTTTAAAAATAATATCCTCTTTAATGTTTGATAAATCATTAAATATCAATTTTCTAAGTGATTGATCTTTAAGAGAAGTTATTAAAGCATGTCCATCCCATTCACTGAATTCTTTACCCTTATAAATAGTTATGGCACTTGTTGCGATAGAAGGCACCCAATAATGTATTGCTTTTGTAAAACCTGGTTTCCATTTTGGACCAATCGGAATACCAGAATAATTTGTTCCTCCCCATCCTAGAATTTTCCATCCATAGTTTTCACCATTTTTTGCTTCACCAAACCAATCACCACCTCTAGCACCATGGTTGCTCATATAAATTTTTTTATCAAATGGAGATAAAGTTAAACCCTGAGGGTTTCTAATTCCTATTTGATAAATTTCTGGTAGCCAATCAGATTTCCCTTGAAATTTTGGGTTATCTTTAGGAATACTTCCATCAATATTAATTCTAATAATACTTCCTGGATGTTTTGTTGGATCTTGTGCAATCATTCCTTCTCCTCTTTCACCAGCTGAAGCAAATAAGAAATTATCTTTAATCGCTAATCTTGATCCAAAGTGATATCCTGAATTAATGGGAGGGTTTGCTTGAAAAATATTTTTAAAATTTAATTTTTTTTCATCAAATTTTGCTTTAGCTATTGAAGTACTGGTTTTTCCACTTCCTCTATTTTCTGAATAAGAAATATAAATAAAACTATCTTTAAACAGAATATCTAACAAACCCCCCTGACCATGTTCTAGATAATTAAGATTATGATTAATTTCAGAGATTTTTTTAGAATTAAGATTAATCAACTTAATTTTCCCACTTTTTTCTGTAATCAATATTTCATTATTATTGATGAATGTAGAGCCCCATGGGTCATTCAAATCTACAATCTTTTCAAAGTTAAGATTTTCTGCAAATGAAACATTTATAGAAATTAAAAACAAGAATATGGAAGTAAAAAGTTTACTCACTTTAAGAAAGTTTTGATCTACCACCATCAACGGCAATAATCTGACCAGTAACCCATGAACTATCATCAGTAATGAGAAATTTTGCAAGTGAAGCCGAGTCTTTCCCTTCACCCAATCTTTTTAAAGGATGAGCTTTTGCTATCCCATCTGCTAATGCTTTATTTTTCAACATCGGTTCTGCAATTTTCGAATTAGTTAAACTTGGTGCAATGCAATTCACTCTGATATTTGGAGCAAATTCGGCAGCCAAAGAAACTGTTAATCCTTCGACAGCAGCTTTAGCAGAAGCAATTATTGCATGATTAGTAAATCCCCTTTGTGCTGCCACTGTGGAGAATAAAACCACTGAACCTTTATTTTTTTTTAAACTTTCTTGATAACCTTTAATAACTTCAACTGCTGAATAGAGATTTAATTTCATACATTTGTTAAAATCATTTTCATTAACCATTCTCAAAGGTTTTAAATCTATTGAACCAACACAATAAGCAACACCTTTTATATCTGAAATGTCATTTTTAACCTTTTCAATAAATCCATCTTCTAAAACATCAGCAATGGTAAAGGCACAACCAAGTTTTTCTGAAATACTTTTTGTTTCATTTTCATTTCTTCCAACTAAATGAACAGAATTTCCTGAGTTTACTAATTGTTCAGCTAAGCTGGATCCGATTGAACCTGTCGCACCAAAAATAAGATATTTTTCTGACATAAAAAATTTTATTCGTTATATTTAATTATGAAGTTATTTTTTATACTGGGTAATCAATTATTTCCATCAAAATACTTGGACCGCTTCAAAAAAGACCACCTATTTTTTATGGCTGAAGATTACCAGTTATGTACTTATGAAAAACATCATAAGCAAAAAATACTTCTTTTCTTATCATCAATGCGCTCACATGCAGATAATCTTAAAAGAGATAAATTTAAATTAGAGTACATTAAAATTGAGGATAAAGAATTTAAGGATGATTATTTAAAAAAATTAAAAAAAGTAATTAGCTCAAAAAAAATAAAAGAGATTTCAAGCTTTGAAGTTGAAGATAAATTTTTTGAAAAAAAAATTAATCAATTTCTTAAAAAGGAAAAAATAAAATGGAATATCATTCAAACTCCAATGTTTTTAAACTCAAGAGAGGAATTTAAACAATATCTCTCCAAATCAAAAAAACCTTTCATGGCAACTTTTTACAAGGATGTTAGAAAAAAATCAGGAATATTGATGGGTTCAGACGGAAACCCAATTGGAGGTAAATGGAGCTTTGATGAAGATAATAGAAATAAATTACCAAAAAATATTTCAATTCCAAAGTTTCCAAAAATAAATGAGACTAATCATACCAAAAAGTTAAAACCAATTATTGAAAAATTATTCAAAGATCATCCAGGTAAAACTGAAAATTTTTGGTTCGCTACTGAATATAATGACGTTGTAAAGCTTTTAAATTTTTTCATTAAAGAAAAATCAAATTTATTTGGTGATTATGAAGATGCTGTTGATCAAAAAGATAATGTTTTATTTCATAGTGCATTAAGTCCATATATTAATTTAGGTTTAATTACTCCAGAATTTATTATTAAAAAAGTTTTAGAATTCCATAAAAGTAAAAAGATAAGATTAAATTCATTAGAAGGTTACATACGTCAGGTAATTGGTTGGAGAGAGTTCATGAGAGGAATTTATCAAAGTTATTCAAATGAAATGGAAACCGGAAACTTCTTCAAACAAAATAGAAAAATGAAAAAATCTTGGTATGAAGGCACAACTGGTTTACCTCCGCTTGATTATGCAATTAAGAATGCTTTAAACTATGGATGGTCTCATCACATTGAAAGATTAATGATTTTATCTAACATTATGAATCTTTGTGAAATAAAACCTTCTATTGTCTACAAATGGTTCATGGAAATGTTTGTAGACTCCTCAGATTGGGTAATGGTGCCTAATGTTTATGGTATGGGATTATTTAGTGATGGAGGAATTTTTGCAACCAAACCTTATATATGTGGATCAAGTTACTTTATGAAAATGATGGATTTTAAAAAAGGTGAGTGGTGTAACACAATGGATGGTCTTTATTGGAGATTTATTGATCGTAATAGAAAATTTTTTCTGAAAAATCCTAGACTTTCTATGATGGTAAGAATTTTTGATAAAATGAAAACTGAAAGAAAAAAAATAATTTTGTCAGCTGCAGATAAATTTATCAAACAAAATACAATCTAGTGAAAAAAGAAAATCTTCCTTCAAAAATTTGTCCTGTTTGTAAAAGACCTTTTGTTTGGCGTAAGAAATGGAGATTAAATTGGGAGAGAGTAAAATATTGTTCTAAGAAGTGTTCTAAGCTAAATTAAGATTATTGAACATAATTATTTTACAACATATCAAAATTGAAGATCCTGGTTACATAAAAGATCTTATGTTAGCTGATGGTTTTAATCTCACTACAATTGAGTTAGATGAAGGTGAAAAAATTCCAAATGATTTTAGTAAATTTGATGGAATGCTCTGCATGGGTGGTCCGATGGATACGTATATGGAAAAAGAATACCCTTGGTTAATTGAGGAAAAAAAAAGAATTAAAGAGTTTGTTGTTGATTTAAAAAAACCTTATTTAGGTTTTTGTTTAGGCTGTCAGTTATTGGGTGAAGTTATTGGTGGTGAAGTTGTAAAATCAATTCCTGCAGAAATTGGAATGATGGATATCAATTTTACTAAAGAAAAAAATCAAGATATCTTGTTTTCTAAATTTCCTGATAAAATTAAAAGTTTGCAATGGCATTCATATGAAGTTCAAGGAATACAGAACAATAATGATGTTACTTTGTTAGCTTCATCACCTGTTACTAAATTTCAAATTTTTAAATATCAAAATCACGCTTATGGAATTCAATTTCATATTGAAATAAAGGATACAACAGTCAATGAGTGGGGATGTGTGCCAGAATATAAAAAAGCTTTAGAAGATCAACTAGGTGATGGAGCATTAGAAAAATTTGATCAATCTGCAAAAGAAAATATGACAGATATGAATAATTATTCTAAAATTCTTTATAATAGTTTTAAAAAACTTTTATGATTTGCATTAAGGCTGAAATACCTGAAGAGCTAAATAATATTGATGATGAGTTAAAGGCAATTTATCATAGCAAAGATACTATCTGTTTTTATATATTTAAATCTAGAGATTTAAGAAATGAATTCATAGAAAAAACAAAAGGTATGAATAAAATTGATCGAGAGGAAATTTATAGGGATTATGAATAATAAAATTTTTGAATGGGCAGGAGTTATTACAGCAATATTATATTCTTTATTTGTGGCAATGAATATTGGCGTAGAGTTTTTTGGTTTTTGCTTATTACTTATATCTGCAATTTTAATTGGAATTTGGGCTTATAGAGGTGGTCATAGAGGAATATTATTTTTACAATTCTTTTATGCAACGGCAGGTATTATTGGAATGTTTAGGTGGTTTTAATTAATAGCTGAAATTATTTTAGGAATATAATTTTTAAAATTAAAAAAACCCTTATTACAATATTGCCAAGAATACTGATCAAGTTTTCTATATAAAAAATCTATTTTTATATTATTTGAATTTAGATAATCTAAGTTTTCACCCACAGTTGGATATAAAATATAACAATTTTCAATTTTTTTAATTTCACTTATATCTATGACTTCACAATCAATAGACTTAGCTTTTAACCTTTGTTCTTGGTCTTCGATTAATAAGGATTTAAATTTCACTACTTTTTCACTTAGTTTGATAGATCTATTTTCGTTTTTACTAGAAATTAAATAAATTTTTTTAAATTTATTATTTTGAAAATCAGTGATTTCAAAAGAAAGATTATTTTCAAAAATTAATAGATTTTTATCATCTATATTTTGTGGATTATTAAAATCTTTTTTTATGATTTGGTAAGTTTTTTCAGATACTTTTGGAGGAGCATCTTCATTTAATTTAATATTATTAAATCTATTATTAGTAAATTTTTTTATATTCCATTCACTTGCTAAATAATGTTTTCCTTGAGTTTGAATACCAGCGACCCATCTCCATCCAAGAGTATTTGATGCAGCGTCCCCATCATAAAGATGTTGCATAAAAAATTCCGCACCTAATTGCCAAGGTAGTTCTAAAGTAAAAATCCAAATACTTGCAAACCACATTCTTGTGTGGTTATGTAAATAATTGTTTTCCTTCAGTTCATTTATCCATGCATTAAAACATTCAATATTAGTTTTACCTTCTATAGCATTAAGATAGTTCTGATTATTTTTAAATTCTTCTTTAATTTTATTTAATTCCATTAAATAGTCTGACCAAACATTTGGTCTTAATTCTAACCAACCTTTCCAATATGTACGCCATAAAACTTCTTGTATAAACTTTTCATTTTTTGAGAAAGAAAATTTACTAAGTGCTTTTTCAATTACTTCTTTTTCACCAATAACTCCGTGAGTAATGTAAGGAGATAAACAAGAAATATTGGATCTTTTCTCTGGTCCAAAATCAAAATTTCTAAGCTTAGAGTATTCTGAAAGATTATTTTCTACAAAATAATTTAATTTATCTAAGGCCTTGGCCCTTGAAGCTTCAAAATTCATACTAAATTATTTTGATTTTTTTTTCTTTAGACCCAATTTATCACTGTGTCTTAATCTTAAGATTACAATTGCTCCAGCAATTAAAACAATTGCTATAGCTTCGTAAACCAATGCAGTTGGATCCATTTCTTTTCCTTGTAGGATTATAAACCGCGCTAGAGCAGTAATGGCTATCAACAATGGCAAAGTAATACTAATTGATTGTTGGTTCCAAAAAACTCTTACCATTGCTAGAACTTCTAAATATAGAAACATTAATAGCAAATCAGCTAGTGTTACTGATCGATTTTGAAACATTTTGCTCATTTCAATACCAACTGCAATTACTGTACTTATCAAAATGATAACCATCAAAACAAGTTGTAAATTTTTTGCTATTTTTTCCATTATTTATCTTTACTAAATGGTAGCCATTTTTCAAATACTGATTTTGAGGAACCGTCATATGGAATTGAGTAAGAATATGGGTTTGGACTGGTTAACACCTCAATACCTTTAGAAAAAACAAATATAAATACAATTACAAAAACGAGAACCATTATTTTAAAGGGATCAAAATTTTTGGTTTTAAAAACACTTGCAGAATTTTCTTCAGCTCTATGAAAATGTTTAAACGTCATATACACAGCAAATATAAGACCAATGTGCGCCAAAAAAAGCCCAGTCCAGCCAAACACAAAAGTTGTATATGAAAATACGTATAAACTAAAAACAGTAGTCCAAATAAAACTTAAGACTAGCAAAATTTGTAATCTTACAGTTTTGGGAAGAGAACGTAGATCATTTTTACTATCATCAAACAAAATATTTGCAGCATCTTTCATCCAATTTTTTATTGATTCCATAAAATCAAATTATGTTTTTTTAAAAAATAAACAATCCCCAAATTGTCCTAAATAATTAGCTAGTTTCTTAACTTTTTTTTGTGAAAATTAATAAATTTCTCTACATTTGATTTATTGAAAGATTTATTTTCTTCAAAAGATACCTTTTTCATTGAATAAGCTTCACTATTAGTGGTTCTAGATTGAATTGTTATATTTCCTTTATAAAGTTTAAGTTTGATAGATCCGTTTACTTTATTTTTCTTATGGTCGACAATTTTTTGAAGTTTAAATCGTTCTTTTGAATACCAATAGCCGTTATATATAAGTTCAGCATATCTTGACATTATATTATCTTTTTTATGCATTGTTTCTTTATCTAAAGTAACAGACTCCATAGCTCTGTGAGCATGAATTAATAATGTTCCACCTGGAGTCTCATAAACACCTCTTGATTTAATTCCTAAAAATCTATTTTCAACAAGATCAACTCTACCTATCCCATTTTTTCCAGCTAACTGATTTAACTTTTCGAGTAACTTTGAAGGTCTTAATTTTTTTCCATTTATACCAATTGGATCTCCATTTTTAAAATTTATCGTAACTAAAGTTGGTTTGTTGGGAGCTTTTTCTGGTGAAATCGTTCTTTGAAAAATAAATTCTGGTGCTGAATTTTTTGGATTTTCTAAAACTTTTCCCTCTGTTGATGTATGAAATAAATTATCATCTACAGAAAAAGGTGGCGCACCTTTTTTATCTTTGGGAATTTGGATATCATGTTTTTTTGCATAACTAATTAAATCTGTTCTAGATTTAAGTTTCCAAATTCTCCAGGGTGCAATAATTTTTATTTTTGGACCAAAGTAATGATATCCAAGTTCAAATCTGACCTGATCATTTCCTTTACCAGTAGCACCATGAGAAACTGCATAAGCTTTATACTTTTTTGCAACTTTAATTTGATCTTTCGCAATTAATGGTCTTGCGATTGAAGTCCCCAATAGATACACACCTTCGTAAATTGCATGACCACGTATCATAGGATAAACATAATCTTTTACAAAAATATCTTTTAGGTCATTGATGATTATATTTTTTACTCCAAATTTTTTTGCATTTGAGATAATTTTTTTTCGATCAATTTTTTGACCAATGTCAGCTGTGTAACATATTACTTCTGCATTATAATTTTCTTGTAACCATTTCAAAATAATGGACGTATCTAAACCACCTGAATAAGCTAAAACAATTCTCTTTTTTGATTCCATTAATTAGCTGCAGGCTTTTTTTGCAGTGTTATAAGCTTTTGTAAATCCAAGAAGTGAATAATGATCTATAGTTTGAGAACCTTTTTCATTAAAGCCAGTTACCATGATTCTTGATCCTTTTTTCATGACCTTTACCATGATCTTTTCTTTTTTATTACTAGTCATCCAAGCAAAGCCTTGCTGTTTTATGTCAAACTTAAATTTATTATTTCCTGATGTTGCTAGTACTGAATTGTTTTTATTAAATTCGTAACCTGAGGTCGTGCTGATTTCGTTTGAAATTTTTTCACTGGGTCTAAATGTTACAAATAATCTTGCATCTCTTTTGTTTTTTTTTGGAGCTTGCAAAACCGGAATTGATTGAGCAAAACATACTTTTCCTGAAGTTTCGGAGACAACCATAACTTCCCAGTCTTTAAATTTTCCAACTTTTTTAAGATCTGAGGCAAAAGTGTTTGATAATGAAATTACCAAAATAAAAGTTGATAAGAAAAATACTTTTTTAATTATGGACATGGATTTGGATAAATTTTTTGTATTTCATTAATTTCATCTAATACTTCATTTGTTAAATTCATATTTACACTTTCTATATCAGTTTTCAACTGATCCATTGTCGTTGCCCCAATTATTACACTTGTAATGAAAGGTTGAAGTTCACAAAATTTTAAACTCATTTGAGCAAAATTTAATTCATGTTTATTTGCTATTTCATGGTATTTCTCTATAGCTAATTGACCATTTTTTGTTTTGTATCTCGAAAATTGATCACCAAATAACTTCATTCTAGAATTTTTTGGTAATTTACCATTTATATATTTTCCAGTTAAATATCCAAATGCCAGAGGAGAGTAGGCTAACAAACCACTTTCCTCTCTTATTGAGACTTCAGCAAGACCTATTTCATATGTCCTATTCAAAAGACTGTACGGGTTTTGAACTGACATTATACGTGGAAGATTTTTTATTTTTGAAATCTCTAAAAACTTTGAAAGCCCCCATGCTGTTTCATTAGAAAGTCCGATATATCTTATTCTTCCGCTTTTGATTAACTTATCAAGAGAATTGAGTATATCCTCAAATTTATTCCAATCATCTTCGTCTTTATGTTGATAACCAAGTCTTCCAAAAAAGTTACTTTTTCTCTCAGGCCAATGAAGTTGATAAAGATCAATATAATCAGTCTTTAATCTCTTTAAACTTCCATTAACTGCTTCATTTAAATTTTTTTCGTCATACTGATTTCCACCACCTCTAATCCAATTAAGACCAGGTCCAGCAACTTTTGTAGCAAGAATTACTTCAGATCTTTTTTTTGTTTTTTCAAACCAATTTCCAATTACTTCTTCAGTTTTCCCGTACGTGTTTTCTTTAGGGGGTATGGCATATAATTCTGCTGTATCCCAAAAATTTACACCCTGATCTAAAGCATAACTCATTTGTTCAAAACCTTCTGCTTGAGTATTCTGTTCACCCCAAGTCATCGTACCGAGACAAATTGTACTTACATCAAGATCTGTATTTCCTAATTTTTTGTAATTCATTTAGGTTTTTAGTATTATTTTAATTTATCTTTTAAGGTATCTTGAATAATTAGTAAAAGATTATATATTTCTAGTTATGGAATTTAATAAAAAAGGAATACTTGCAAGAGCAAAATCAGCTGCTCAAGAAACTGCTGTAATGGATGAAGGCTTAAGGGCCTACATGCTTAAGGTTTATAATTACATGGCAACTGGAGTTTTGCTTACTGGGATTATTGCACTTATAACATTTAAAATGTCAGTTGTTACTGATGCTTCAGGATCAATCGTTGGGCTAACACAAATGGGTAATGCAATTTATTTATCTGGTTTAAAATGGCTTGTAATGTTAGCTCCTTTAGGAATTGTTTTTTACATGAGCTTTGGCATCAACAAAATGAGTGCATCAAAAGCTCAGACTACATTTTGGATTTTTGCTGCTTTAATGGGATTGTCTTTATCTTCAATCCTATTAGTTTATACAGGAATGAGTGTAACTAGAGTATTCTTCATTACTTCAGCAACTTTTGGTGCGATGAGTATTTATGGTTATACAACCAAAAGAGATCTTACTAAATTTGGATCTTTTTTAATGATGGGATTGATTGGAATTATTATAGCTTCTATAGTGAATATATTTATGAAATCTTCTATGATGTATTTTGTAATTTCAATTTTAGGTGTTTTAATATTTGTAGGTTTGACTGCCTATGACACACAAAAAATAAAAAATATGTACGTAGCTTCTGATACAGGCGAATTAATGGGAAAAAAAGCTGTAATGGGAGCTCTAACATTGTACTTAGACTTTATAAATTTATTTATAATGCTTTTAAGACTTTTTGGTCAAAGAAGATAATTTTATTTTTTAAGCTTTTTCCAATTAGTATTTTTTAACAACAAATCCAAATCAGAAGAGTTTTTTAGAATTTTTCCATTAGTATCTGTTATCAAATATTTAAGATTTTTATTTTTTGGCTTAAAATTTTTGCAGATTTTATATAGAGCATTCTCAGCTGCATTTTTAAATACACTAAAACCAACTTGTTTACTTGATATACTTAGGCCATAATCTTTCCATGATCCTTCCGAAACCATTTTGGCATAAAGATCTAAAATTATTTTTAATTCATCTTTTTCAAAAAAATGTTTATCTTCAATCTGTTTATTAACATTATTAATTACTAGTCTAAGATTATTATTCATGTGTTTTATATTTATTAATTAAACCTATTTGAAATGCTGTAAAAATAAAAGTTATGGGTAATAATCCCCAAACTTTAAAATTAACCCAAAATTCTTCTGATTGAGTTCGCCAAACTAATTCATTTAAAATTGCTAAAGCAAAAAAGAAATATATCCATCTTTTGTTTAATATTTCCCAACCTTCATTAGTTAGTGCAATTGATTTTCCCATTAATTTTTTTAACACTGGTTCTTGACTAAAAAATTTCCCAAAAATTAAAGCTAAACCAAATAAAACATTAATTATTGTTGGTTTGATATAAATAAATATTGGATTATTAAAATAAATTGTCAAACCTCCAAAAAAAGTAATTAGCAAACCACCCAATAATGGAATTTTAGGTATTTTTTTTTCCAAAAACCATACTAAAGTTAATGCTAAAATTGTCGCAATTATTAAAGGTGGAATTGCAACTTTTAAATCTTTTCCACTATCGTAGTAATAGTAAAAAAAAATTATGAGGGGTCCAAAATCAGTGAGAAACTTTAAAAATGATCTATTCACCTTAAGATATTAACATAAATAATATTTATACAAAAATTTAAAATTTTTATTATTGATTTTTATTTTTAAATACCCATACTAAAGTTAATGGCAATTCAAAAAGCTAAATTCTCAATTGGCGACATTGTAAAACATAAACACTTTGAGTTTAGAGGTGTAATTTATGATGTTGATTTTGAATTCAATAATTCTGAAGAATGGTATCAATCTATCCCTAAAAATGTAAGACCTAGAAAAGATCAGCCATTTTATCACTTACTAGCTGAAAATGATGAAATTACCTATGAGGCCTACGTGTCAGAACAAAACTTATTATTTGATGACTCTGATGAACCTATAAAACACCCTCTTATTGAAGAAATATTTTCAGGAAAAAAGGGTTCGACCTATTTTAAGCAATCTAATTAAAAAATCACTTTTTAAACACATTTGGTTCAAATCTTAGACACACCTAAATGATACTTTTATGAATACTGATCAAGGATGTAAAAAATTTACCCTTCGTTATTATCTCCCTCTGCATTCTTGATCAGCTAATTTTTCATATTAAATTTCTATAAATTATAATTAATATATAGATAATATTTTATGTATAAATTTTTTGAACCTAATAAAATTTTTTCAATCACTTCAAGAGCGCCGAAGTATGTATTAATTTTATTTGTTATTGTTCTAACTATAGGTTTGATTGAATCACTTATACTATCACCCGAGGATTATAAACAGGGTCATTCAGTTAGGATTATGTATGTTCATGTACCAGCTGCATGGACTACACTTGGAATTTTTTCAACTATTACTTTGCTATCAATTTTTGGGTATATTTTTAAATTAAAAAATTTTTTTTTAATTTCCAAAAGTTTAGCACCCTCAGGATTTATTTTTAATTTAATTGCATTAGTAACAGGCTCTCTTTGGGGAAAACCAACCTGGGGAACCTGGTGGGCTTGGGATGCTAGAATAACTTCTATGTTAATTTTAGCATTATTTTATTTAATTTATCTTCTTGCTTGGAGAATTTATGAAAATAAAGAACAAGTTTATAAAATAACTTCCATTATAACAATTTTTGGTATTATAAATGTTCCAATAATAAAATACTCTGTTGATTGGTGGAACACTCTTCACCAGCCAGCTTCAATTAACATTTTGTCAAAATCATCAATACATTCATCAATGTTATTTCCATTAATCATAATGACTGCGGCATTTGCACTATTTTCGTTGTTAATTTTTTTGATGAAATATAATACAGAACTGATAAAAATTAAAAATAAAGGCTTAGATAGACTATGATTAACGAAATATTATTAATGAATGGATACGGACTTTATGTTTGGTCTGCTTTTGCATTTACTCTTTTATGTTTTACATCACTTTATGTAGTAATAAAAATACAGTACACAAAAGAGAAAAATAAATTTATTGCAAAGTTTGGAACTTTAAATTCGGAGAAAGCATCATTTGCTAAATCTCAAGGTACTATTAAAGAGATACTATCTAATACTTCAAATATTTAATCTTTTAAACCATGTATGGTAGAAAAGTTAAATTAAGATTTTTTTTTATTGTTTTAATTTTAACTATTTTAGCATTATCTATTTATCTTGTTTTAAAATCACTTGAAGAGAATGTTGTATATTTTCAATCACCATCAGAAATTAAAAATATTGCTGAATTTAAGGAAACAAAAATAAGAATAGGTGGCATGGTTAAAAAAGATTCAGTATCAATTAATATGAATGAGATTAATTTTATAATAACAGACTTTAAAAATGAAATTAATGTAATTTATTCTGGAGCAGTCCCAAATCTTTTTGAGGAAGGAAAAGGTGTTGTAGCTGAAGGATTTTTGAAAGACAGAAATTTCTTTATGGCGTCTAAGATTTTAGCAAAACATGATGAAAACTATATGCCTCCTGAAGTAAAAGCTGCCTTAGAGGAGAAATAAATTTTGCCAAGTTTAATAGGATTTTACTCATTAGCCTTAGGGTCTAGTTTATCTTTTTTAATAATTTTTTTTTCTATTAAAAATTTTAGAAATTCAAAAATATTTGATAGTAGAATTATTTTTTTTAGTTTTCTCCAATTATTGTTAGTTTCTATAAGTTTTCTTGGATTGATTATTTCTTTTATAAATTCTGATTTTAGTAATGAAACCGTTTTTAACCATTCCCATACTACAAAACCATTATTTTATAAAATTTCAGGAACTTGGGGAAATCATGAGGGAAGTTTGTTGCTTTGGTTATTGGTACTAACATTATTTATTTTTTTATTTATTATTAAATCTCAAAGACAACCTACTCAATACAGGATATTAACTTTATTATTTCAACAAGTGATAATAGTTGGTTTTTTTGTTTTTTTATTAAAGTCTTCAAGTCCATTTAATTATATATTTCCTATTCCACAAGAAGGCTTAGGATTAAATCCAATATTACAAGATCCAGCTCTCGCAATTCATCCACCAATTTTATATTTAGGATATGTAGGCTCTTCAATAATTTTTTCATCAGCTCTTTCAGCTACATGTTTGAATTATATATCAAAAGAATGGGCTTCTCATATTAAACAGTGGGTTTTAATTTCTTGGATTTTTTTAACTCTTGGAATTCTATTAGGATCCATTTGGGCATATTATGAATTAGGTTGGGGTGGATTTTGGTTTTGGGACCCAGTTGAGAATGTTTCATTGATGCCCTGGCTTGCTTTAACAACATTAGTTCATTGTATATTGGCTTTAGAAAAGAGATCTATTTTAACTTCCTGGGTGGTTGTTTTATCTATTTCTACTTTTACCTTAAGTATGTGTGGTACTTTTTTAGTAAGATCTGGCATTTTAAATTCAGTACACACATTTGCAAATGATCCTGAAAGAGGTTTATTTATTTTAATTTTTTTATTTTCGCTAATTTTCTTATCATTGTTTGTTTTCTTTTTTTTTCATAAAGAAAATCGTAAAATTGATAGTTCTATATTTTTAATTAGTAAAGAAACATCAATCATAATTAATAATTGGTTTATGATGTATTTTCTCTCAGTAATTTTGATTGGAACAGTTTATCCAATATTTTTAGAGGTAATCTCATCTGAAAAAATTTCTGTAGGACCACCCTTTTACAATAAATTAATTGCGCCCTTTTTAATTCCATTTATGTTTGTAATGGCTCTTGGACCAAAATTAAAGTGGATAAAATCAGATATTAAAAACAAAATATATCTATTTATATTTTTTTTAATTTCACTTTTATTATCAATATTAATAATCAAAAATTTAGAAATAAATTTCCTTTTAAATACATTACTTGTCAGTCTTGCTTTTTACTTATTTTTTTTAACTCTTAGAGATTTTTTTGTTATGAAGTATAAAAATTTATCTCAAACAATTGCTCATTTTGGCTTTAGTTTATTTATCTTAAGTATCTTATTTAATAACATTTTTACAACAGAAATAATTACAAATTTAAAAGTTGGTGAAACTTACACTTCTCAAAAGTTTAATATTAAATTTGAAAATTTAAATCAAAAACAAGGGCAAAATTTCAAATCAATTGTTGGTAAATTTACTATTGTAAATTCTAAAGGAAAAATTGAAACTTTGGAACCGGAGTTAAGGATTTATAATCAACCAAATATAACAACTAGCGAAGCTGATATAAGAACGAATTTATTATCAGATAGATTTATTACGATGAATACAGTTCAAAACAAGGATTATTTTAATATAAGATATCAGATAAAACCTTTTATGATTTGGATTTGGTTATCAATATTATTGATTGCTACAGGTGGTTTCCTAAGTTTATTTAAAAAAAAATATGAAAATTAAGTCAGTACCATTAATTGTTAGTTTATTATTTATAACTTTTTTTATTATTTTTTTTAAGGGACTAAAAAATTCAAATATTTACGTTCCAAATATTAATTATGAAAAAGAAATTCCTTCATTTACTACTCAGTTTTTTGATACAAATATTAAAATTAATTCAGATGAAATTTTTAAAGAAGATTATTATTATTTGATAAATATATGGTCTTCTTGGTGTTTACCATGTAGAGAAGAACATCGTTTTTTAATGGAATTGAATAATGAGAATAATTTGAAAATTATTGGTTTTAATTACAAAGATAATATTAAAGATGCAAAAAAATTTTTGGATGAGCTTAAAAATCCTTATTCAAAAATTTTTTTAGATAAAGATGGATTAATTGCTATTGAATGGGGCGCATATGGAGTACCCGAGTCTTTTTTAATATATAATAAAAAGATTATTAAAAAAGTCATTGGTCCTCTCAATACTAATTTTGTGGATGAAATTAAAAGACTAATTAAATGAAATATTTAAGATTTTTTACAATTATATTTTTTATATTCGTTTCTCAGATTTCTAATGCATTAGAAAACAATTTGGAGATTAAGATTACAAAAAATTTAAGATGCTTAATTTGTCAAGGGCAATCGGTTCACGACTCTGACTCAGAATTTGCAAATAGTATTAAAACTTTAGTTTCACAAAAGTTAGATGAAGGTTTTACAGAAAAAGAAATTTATAGTTTTTTAAAAGATAAATATGGAGAATGGATTTTATATAATCCAGAGTTCAATAAAAATACATATTTTCTTTGGTTATTACCCATCTTGATGTTCTTACTCGGTGGTGCAATAATATATAAATTATTTATTTTTAAAAAAAAAAAACTATATTAACGGCATGAAAATAAAGAGCATATATGTATTGCTAACCTGTATTTTACTAAATATTCCAGTTGTAGCTGATGAAAAAACTTCAGAAAACAATACGGAGCTTAGTTTTTATACAGGTATGTTTGATTTTAGTGATGATGGAAAAAAATCAAGTTTAATTGGATTTCAGCATCAAAATGAAAATTTGAATAGAGATACTTTTTTAGGAAATCTATCACCAATTACTGGAGCAATGATTACAGCTGATAATGCAACATATTTTTATACAGGTGTTCAAGCTCAATATAAGATAGGTGTTTTAAATTTTACCCCGAGTTTTACGCCAGGTTATTACAAGGAGGGTGATGGAAAAGATCTTGGACATGCATTAGAATTTAAAAGTGAAATTCAATTGTCATTAGAACTTCCAAAAGATAGTCAACTTGGTTTTTCTTATAATCATTTGTCTAATGCTAGTTTAGGAGACAAAAATCCTGGGGCAAATAGTTATATGTTTAATTTTTTTAAAAAATTCTAATATTACCTTAATGAGATTAAAAGATTGTCATAATTTTGCTGATTTTAGAAAACTGGCAGAAAAAAAATTACCATCTCCAATTTTCCACTATATAGATGGAGCAGCAGATGATGAAATAACTTATGCAAGAAACACAAGTGCCTTTGACGATGTTGATTTAGTTCCAAACGTTTTAAGAGGTGTTGAGAATGTTGATTTATCAACCACAATTTTTGGTAAGAAATTAGACTTACCTTTTTATCTTTCGCCAACAGCATTGCAAAGATTGTTTCATTACGATGGAGAAAGAGCTGTTGGAAAAGCTGCCAAAAAATTCAATACAATGTTTGGTGTATCTGCTTTAGCTACAGTTAGTGTAGAAGAAATATCATCCTTGATTGATACACCCAAAATGTTCCAATTTTATTTTCATAAAGATAGAGGCCTAAATGATTCTTGTTTAGAACGAGCTAAAGCAGCTAAATTTGATGTAATGGCCTTAACAGTTGATACCATTACTGGAGGAAATCGTGAAAGAGATTTAAGAACTGGTTTTACTTCTCCTCCAAGACTAACATTGTCAAGTTTATTTAGTTTTGCAATTAAACCAATGTGGGGAATAAATTATTTAACAAAAGGTAAATTTGAATTACCTCATCTTCAAGATTTTGTAAAAGAGGGCACAAGTACAAACTCTTCCATTGGAAATTATTTTTCTACTATGTTAGATCAATCTATGAATTGGAAAGACGCTGAAAAACTTTGTTCTCAATGGGGAGGTCATTTTGCACTTAAAGGTATAATGAGTGTAGAAGATGCAAAGAAAGCAGTAGATATAGGCTGTACTGGAATAATGGTTTCAAATCATGGCGGACGCCAATTAGATGGATCAAGATCACCTTTTGACCAGCTTGCAGAAATCGTTGATGCTGTGGGAGATAAACTTGATGTGATATGTGAAGGTGGAATCCATAGAGGAACACATATGCTTAAAGCGTTATCACTTGGTGCAAAGGCATGTTCAGGTGGAAGACTTTATCTCTATGCTCTAGCAGCAGCAGGTCAACCAGGTGTTGAAAGAGCTCTAGAATTATATAAATCAGAATTGATTAGAGATATGAAATTGATGGGATGTACAAAAATTTCAGATCTACACAGAAATAATTTAAGATTTAGAAGATAGTGAGTCTAAAGAATTGTTATAATTTCGAGGATTTTAGAAGAATTGCAAAAAAAAAATTACCTTCTCCAATATTTCATTATATTGATGGTGGTGCAGATGATGAAATAACTCTTAAAAGAAATACAAAATCTTTTGATGATTGTGATTTAGTTCCAAATATTTTAGCAAGTGTTGGTAAACCAGATTTATCAACAACTATTTTTGGTAAAAAAATTGATATGCCAATTTTTTTATCACCATGTGCTATGCAAAGATTATATCACCATGAAGGTGATAAGGCTTCAGCTAGAGCTGCAGATAAATTTGGAACATTTTATAGTATGTCTACAATGGCAAACAATACTATAGAAGAGATTTCAAATATTTCTGGTGGTCCAAAATTATTTCAACTTTATGTACACAAAGATCAATCTATAACTGATGATTTGATTGATCGTTGCAGGAGATCAGGTTTTGATGGAATGTGTTTAACGGTCGATACTTTAGTGGCTGGTAATAGAGAAAGAGATCATAGAACAGGTTTTACGACTCCTCCAAAATTAACTTTACAAAGTATAATGAGTTTTGCTTTTCATCCTAACTGGGTATTTAATTATTTCACTCACGGTAAATTTAAACTAGCAAATGTTGCCTCAAAAACAGATAAGGGAACTAATATTGCAAAATCAGTTATAGATTATATCAATGAACAATATGACCCAAAAATGAATTGGAAGGATGCTGAATATTGTGTAAAGAAATGGAATGGGCCTTTTGCACTTAAAGGTGTTATGTCAGTCGAGGATGCTAAAAGAGCAATAGATATTGGTTGCACTGCTATAATGATTTCAAACCATGGAGGAAGACAACTTGATGGATCAAGATCACCATTTGATCAAGTAAAAGCAATTTCAGATGCAGTAGGTGATAAATTAGAGATTATTTTAGACGGTGGTGTAAGAAGAGGAACACATGTATTAAAAGCGATTGCAGCGGGTGCTAAAGCATGTAGTTTTGGTAAAATGTTTTTGTTTTCTTTAGCCGCAGGGGGACAAAAAGGTGTTGAACATTTACTTAAAAATATGCACGATGAAATTGAAAGAAATATGGTTTTAATGGGATGCAAGAATTTAAAAGAGTTGAATAGTTCAAAATTAATCTATAGAAAATAGAGGGGTAAATTTATGAAGTTAGCAAAAAGTTTAGAGAGATTAGGTACTGAGTCTGCATTTACTGTTCTTGCGGAAGCAAAAAAATTAGAAGCTCAAGGAAAACCTATGATTCATTTGGGATTAGGACAACCAGATTTTAAAACTCCAAAACATGTTGTTGAGGCAGCTAAAAAAGCATTAGATGATGGACATCATGGATATGTTATGTCAAATGGTATCCCTGAATGTCGTCAAGCTGTGACTAGATGGATAAAAAAACGTTACAGTGTTGATGTTGACTCTGAAAGAATACTTATCATGCCAGGTGGAAAGCCAACAATGCATTATGCAATACAATGTTTTGGTGAGCCAGGTGCAGAAATTATACATCCTACACCAGCTTTTCCAATTTATGAGTCGATGATAAATTTTACAGGTTCAAAATCCGTACCTTATGATTTGACAGAAGATAAAGATTTAAAGTTTAATCCTGATAAAATTTTGTCTTTGATTACAGATAAGACGCGATTATTAATTTTAATTAACCCTAACAATCCAACAGGAAGTTTTGTTGAGAAAAGAGATATTGATTTTTTAGCTGATGGTCTGAAAAAACACCCCCATGTAACAATATTAAGTGATGAAATTTATAGTAGACAAATTTTTGATGGTAAAGAAATGCCTTCATTTTTCTATTATCCAGAATTAAGAGAAAGACTAATAGTTTTAGAGGGATGGAGCAAAGCTTATTCAATGACGGGATGGAGACTTGGTTGGAGTTTTTGGCCACAACACTTAATTGAACATGTTAATAAATTATTAATAAATAGTGTTTCATGTGTTAATGCTGCAGCTCAATTTGCTGGTATCGCTGCACTAGATGGTCCAGATGACTCAATAAATGAAATGATGGAAAAATTCACTCAAAGAAGAGATTTAATTCATAAAGGTTTGAATGATTTACCAGGTGTAGAATGTAGTTTACCTGGTGGAGCTTTTTATGCATTTCCAAAAGTAATTGGTACTGGCATGAATGGTGCAGAATTTGCAAGAAAAGCTATGCATGAAGCTGGAGTAGCGATTGTACCTGGTTCTGCTTTTGGTGAAACTTGCCAAAATTATGTTAGATTTAGTTTTGCTGCCTCAAGAGATAATATTTCTCAAGCATTAGAAAATATTAAGAAAATGCTAAGTAAATAAGATGTATTTTTCTCTTAATTTTTATTAATATCCTTATAATGAATGATCAAGTCCAAGCAGAGTTAAAGAAAATGCTTAATGGCAGATTTTCTACTTCTGAGTCAGCTAGAGCTAATTATGCTAGGGGGGAAGACACTTATGATCCAATTTTATCCCAAGCTGTGGTTTTTCCTGAGAACAATGAAGAAGTCTCAAAAATATTAAAATTATGTAATGAACATAAAATACCAGTTGTTCCATTTGGAACAGGAACATCTTTAGAGGGAAATGTTGTTGGTAATGAAAATGGTATAACTATTTGTTTAGAAAAAATGAATAAGATTTTGAGTGTTAACGTTGAAGATTTTGATTGTAGAGTTCAAGCTTGTGTTACTAGAGAGCAATTAAATGAGCACTTAAGAGAAGATGGAGTTTTTTTCCCAATTGATCCAGGTGCAAATGCTGCCTTAGGTGGAATGGCTTCAACTTCAGCTTCGGGAACTATGGCAGTAAAATATGGAACAATGAAAACAGTTATTTCAGGTCTTACGGTAGTTTTACCTAATGGTGATATCATTAAAACAGGTGGAAGAACTAAAAAAACGTCTGCAGGTTATAATTTAACAAATTTATTTATTGGAGCAGAGGGAACCCTAGGTATTATCACTGAGGTTCACTTAAGATTATCTCCTATCCCAGAAAGTATAATGAGTGCTGTATGCCATTTTCCTTCCTTAGAAGATGCAGTAATGACAGCTCAGCAAGTTATTCAGTATGGTATTCCAATTGCTAGAATTGAAATGCTTAATGCAGATCAAATGGGTATTAGTATAAACTATTCAAAGTTAAAAGATATTGAAGCAGTTCCAACTTTATTTTTTGAATTTCATGGATCAGAGATATCAAATAATGAGAATATAAAAATTGTAGAGGACATATCAAAAGATAACAATGGTAGCTCGTTTAAATGGGCAAAAGATTTAGAGGAGAGAAATAAGATTTGGAAAGCAAGATGGGATGTTTATTACTCCGTCAAAGCTTTACATAATAATGGAAGAGTTTATTCGACTGATGTATGTGTTCCAATTTCAAATATCACAGAGTGTGTAAAATTTGCTGAAGAACAAGCAAAAAAATTTGGAGTTCGGGCTCCAATGGTAGGCCATATGGGTGATGGAAATTTTCATGTAGTTCTGCCTTATGACCCTACAAAAAAAGAAATGTATAAACAAATAAGAGCTTTTAATGATGTTTTAATAAGAAAAGCATTAGATCTTAATGGTACTATCACTGGTGAACACGGCGTAGGACTTCATAAAAAAGAGTATTTACTCGAACAACACCCTGATAATATTCCAATAATGAAATCGATTAAAAGAACTTTAGATCCAAATAATATAATGAACCCTGGCAAGATTTTCGATCTTAATTAATTAAAAAAATATCTTATGAAAAAAATTTTGATTACTAGAAAATTAATTAAGGAAAGTGAGGATAAAGCTTCAAAAACTTTTGATCCAATCTTTAATTCAAATGATGAATTGTACTCACAGTCAAAAGTAATTGAAATGTCCAAAGGTTGTGATGGAATTTTATCGTCACTTACAGACAAGTTGGATCAAGAAACCATCAATAAACTTCCAGATACTATCAAAATAATCTCTAACTTTGCAGTGGGTTTTGGAAACATTGATTTAGAAGCTGCAAAAAAAAGAGGCATAGCAGTCACTAATACCCCTGAGGTTTTGTCTGATGCAACTGCTGAAATAGGAGTTCTTTTGATTTTAGGTGCGTGTAGAAGAGCAGCTGAAGGAATCGAGTCAGCAAGAGAAGGCGGTTGGAAATGGTCAGCAGATTATTTAATTGGAAAACAATTAACTGGAACAAGACTAGGAATTTTAGGAATGGGAAGAATAGGTCAAAAAATTGCAAAAATAGCACGTTCACTTGGAATGATAATTCACTATCATAATCGATCAAAACTGCATGAGGATAAAGAACTTGGAGCCGTTTATCATAAAGACATAAAAAGTCTTTTTTCAGTTTCCGATGTTTTATCTATTTGCTGTCCGGCCACTAAAGAAACAGAAAACATGATTAATAAAGAAACAGTTGAATTTTTTCCAAAAGGAGCAGTTATTACTAATGTTGCTAGAGGGGATATTGTTGATGATGATGCTTTGATAGATGCATTAAATAGAAGAAAGATTTATGCAGTTGGCTTAGATGTTTATAAAAATGAACCAAATTTAAATCCAGGATATCTTAAAATTAAATCTGCTTTTATTTTACCTCATCTAGGAAGTGCAACTAAAGATACAAGAATAGCAATGGCTAACTTAGCAATAGATAACGTTGATGAGTTTTTTAAAACCGGTAATTGCAAAAATAAAGTAAATTAATTCTACTTCAGATTGTAAAAAATTATATTTCTGCGACATCTGAGTTTGTTTTTAGAAAGACTCTAATGTCAATCTATGCTTTAATTAATTTAGTTAATTAACTTTAATAGGAGAAATAATGACTAAAGAAAATAAATCATTGAAGGTTAAAACATCTTCAAGACGTAAGTTCTTTAAGACTGCTGCTAAGACTGGTGCTTTAGCTGCAGCCGCTGTAGCAATGCCTTATGTAAAGGCAAATGCTGCAACAACATTAAAGATGCAAGCTGCATGGCCTAGTGGAGCAAACATCTTTTTTGAAATGGCTGGAGACTATTGCAACATGGTTAAAGAAATGTCTGGAGGTTCACTTCAGATCGATCTTCAACCTGTTGGCGCAGTTGTTAAGACTTCAGAAATCGGACAAGCAGTTAGTTCTGGTGTAGTTGATATGGGTCACTGGGTGACAGCATATTGGTATGGTAAAAATCCTGCTGCATCATTATTTGGAACTGGTCCTTCATACGGTATGTCATCTCAAGAAGTTATGGGATGGATGGAGTATGGCGGAGGAAGAAAATTATATGACGAAACTCTTGCAAAAGTAGGTTTTGATTATGTTGGATTTTTCCATATGCCTATGCCAGCTCAGCCTTTTGGTTGGTTCAAAAAGAACGTAACTAAAGTATCTGATGTAAAAGGTATGAAGTACAGAACAGTTGGTCTAGCGACTAACGTTTTAACTGCAATGGGAATGGTAGTTAGACAATTACCAGGTGGTGAAATTCAGCCAGCTATGAAAACTGGTTTGATTGAAGCTGCTGAGTTTAACAACCCAACTTCAGACTCTCAATTTGGTATGCAAGATGTTTCTAAGCATTATCACTTAGGAAGCTTCCACCAATCTCAAGAGATGTTTGAAATACCAGTTAATAAAAAAACATATAATAGTTTATCACCAGCGCACCAAGCAATTCTAAAAAATGCTGCTTATGCTGCTAACAGTGATAACTACTTTAAAGCTTTAGTAAGATACTCAGCTGACTTAGCTAAGTTGATGAATGAGCATAAAGTAAATGTGTATCAAACTTCTGATGAAATTTTAGCTCAACAATTAAAAGGTTGGGATAAAGTAATCGGTGATTTCAATAAGAAAGATCCTTTCTTTAAGAAAATCGTTGATTCTCAGAAAGCATATGCGAAGAGAGTAATGAAATACTTGCTGATGAATCAGCCAAATTACAAACTTGCATATGAAAACGAGTTTGGTCCAATTGCAAAAGTTAAGTTATAATTAACTTTTGATAAATTCTTTAAAGGGGGCCTCGGCCCCCTTTTTATTTGATTATTTAAGAACAATTCAATAAAAGTTTATATCTATGATGAGATCTTATATAAAATTTGCTGATCGTTTAAGTGTCTCAATGGGGAAAGCTTTTTCTTGGTGCATAGTGATTTTAATGGGAGGAACATGCTATGAAGTTTTTATGGCATATGCATTAAATGCACCAACTTTATGGAATTTTGACTTTAGTCTTCAAATGTACGGAGCCATCTTTATGATGGCAGGAGCCTATACTTTATGTACAGAAGCTCATGTCAGAGGTGATGTAATTTACAGATTATTTTCTCAAAGAACACAAGCATGGATAGATATAGTTTTATATTTTATTTTCTTTTTTCCTGGTGTTCTTGCATTAGCATTTTATGGTTATGAATATGCGGCACTTGCTTGGAAAATAAAAGAAACAAGCTGGAATAGCCCTGCACAAATTCAAATATATATGGCAAAATCTTTAATACCTCTATCAGGTAGTCTTTTAACTTTACAAGGTATCAGTGAGGTTTTTAGATGTATTATTTGTATACAAACTGGAAGTTGGCCAGAAAGAGGAACTGAACGTGATGCTGAAGAAACTGAAAAAGTATTAATGAGAACGTCACAGCAAGGAAATAAAGAAGATGTTATTTAGTCTAACAAATCCTGAAGTAGCAATTATGATGATGGGAATATTTTTATTCGCAGTATTATTAGGTTTTCCAATTGCATTTACTTTAATGGCTATGGGTTTGGGCTTTGGTTATTATGCTTATTTTGATCCAACTAAGATGGAGCATCTTTTTGATAACAGGATATTCCAACTCTTTGTTCAAAATACTTATACCGTCATGGACAACAATGTATTGACCGCGGTCCCACTTTTTTTATTTATGGGATACCTCGTTGAAAGAGCTGGTATTGTAGCTAAATTGTTTTTTGCGATTAGATTAGCTTCTCATAAACTTCCTGCCTCAATGGCCGTAGCCGCATTAATAACATGTGCATTATTTTCTACTGCCACTGGTATTATTGGTGCAGTAGTAACATTAATGGGTCTTCTTGCATGGCCAGCCATGATTAAAGCAGGTTATGATAAAAAGTTTGCATCCGGAATAATTTGTTCTGGTGGATGTTTAGGAATTTTAATTCCCCCAAGTATTATGTTAATCGTATATTCTGTAATTGCTCAATTGTCGCCATTGAGATTATTTGCTGCTGCAATTTTTCCGGGATTAATGTTAGCAGGACTTTATATAGCCTATGCAGTATTTAGAGCTTGGCTAAATCCTTCAATAGCTCCAAAACCTGCTGCAGAAGAAATTCCTCCTACAGCTGTTATTATGAAAGAAGTTCTTGTATCTTTCCTACCCTTATTTTCATTAATAATTTTAGTTTTAGGTACTATTCTTGCCGGAATTGCTACACCTGCTGAAGCAGCTGCTGTAGGTGCTTTTGGATCATTGGTGCTTTCTTATTTTTATAAAACACTTAAGTGGAAAAATTTTAAAGAGTCAGTGTTTCTTACTGCAAAAACAACTGCAATGATAATGTGGTTATTTATTGGTTCTTGGACCTTTGCTTCTGTTTTTTCTTATCTTGGGGGCCATGAAGTTTTTGAACATTTCTTTAAATCTTTGAATTTACAACCATGGCAATTTTTAGTGATTACTCAATTAATTA
>CACOQC010000002.1 GCA_902629215.1 uncultured Pelagibacteraceae bacterium
TTATCTTATCAGCTTGAGGTTTTAAAAATTTTGCTTTTGGCAAAGTTGTTTTGATCTGTTCATACTTAATTAATGAATTAAGCATATTTTTTAGAAGTGCTTTTCTATGCTCTGAAGTTCTATTTAACTTCTTATTAGCCATTCCATGTCTCATTAGATACTTTCCTCTAATTTTTTGGACATTTCAGCTATATTATCTGGTGGCCAATTAGGTATTTCCATTCCTAAATATAATGACATACCTGTTAAAACTTCTTTAATTTCATTCAATGATTTTCTCCCAAAATTAGGTGTTCTTAACATTTCACCTTCAGATTTTTGAACAAGATCACCTATATAAATAATATTATCGTTTTTTAAACAATTCATAGATCTCACTGACAATTCAAGTTCATCGACTTTTCTTAATAAATTCTTATTAAATTCAGGTTCTGTAGAAACTTCTTTGACTGGTGCTTCAACTGGTTCATCAAAATTTATAAACATTTTTAATTGATCTTGAAAAATTCTTGCTGAATAAGCTACGGCATCCTCTGCCGATATTGATCCATTAGTTTCAACTTCCATTGTGAGTTTATCATAATCTAAGGCCTTACCTTCTCTAGCTGTGCTAACTGAATAAGAAACTTTTTTTACAGGACTATATAAAGAGTCTATTGCTATTAATCCTAATGGTGGTTCCTCAGGTTTATTTAGCTCTGCGGGGACGTATCCTTTACCTGTATTAACATTCATTTCCATATGAAACTTTGTATTTTCATCTAAATTACAAATAACTAAATCGGGATTTAAAATTTCTATATCTGTAACTGGCATAATGTCTGAAGCTTTTATCTCACCAGGTCCTTTTGCATCTAAAACTAATTTTTTTGTTCCTTCTGTAGAACATTTTAATGCTAAAGATTTTACATTTAAAACAATGTCTGTTACATCTTCTCGAACACCTTTTATTGATGTAAATTCATGTAAAACACCGTCGATTTGAACAGATGTTACAGCAGCTCCTCTTATAGATGATAAAAGAATTCTTCTTAAGGAATTACCAAGTGTAAGTCCGTAACCTTTCTCTAGGGGTTCAGCAACTATAGTCGCATGAGATAAATCATCACTAATTTTTACATCTAACTTTGCTGGTTTAATTAATGATTTCCAATTCTTTACATTAACATTTTCGACTTCCATTATACTCTCCTTTTTTTTGGTGGTCTTGTTCCATTGTGAGGCATTGGTGTTGTATCTTTAATAGATAAAATCTTAAATCCTCTAGCTTGCAAAGCTCTTAAGGCTGTTTCTCTTCCAGAACCTGGTCCTTTAACTTCTACGGACAAAGTTTTCATTCCATATTCTAAAGCTTTAGAAGCAGCTGCATCTGCTGCAATCTGTGCAGCATAAGGTGTTGATTTCCTTGAACCTTTAAATCCTTTTTGTCCTGCTGATGCCCAAGAAACTACATTACCGTTAGTATCAGCTATTGAAACAATTGTATTATTAAAAGTTGATTGAACATATGCAATACCGTTCAAAATATTTTTCTTAATTTTTTTTTTCTTTGAATAAGAACTTTTTACTATTTTTTTATCAGTTTTTTCAATTTTATTATCTTTATTTTCAATTTTTTTTTCAGATTTTGACATAATTATTTTTTAAGTGGTGTTAGTTTTTTTCCAGCAATAGCAATAGCTTTACCTTTTCTTGTTCTAGCATTGCATCTTGTTCTTTGACCTCTAACTGGTAATTTTTTTCTGTGTCTACTTCCTCTATAACAAGCCAAATCAATTAATCTTTTTATGCTTAAAGAATAATCTCTTCTCAAATCACCTTCTACTTTAAAATTCTGATCAATATATTCTCTAATTTTTAGTACTTCTTCATCTGTAAGTTGATTTACTCTTTTGTCTTTAGGAAACTCTAATGCACTACAAATTTGTTTAGAAAATTTATCACCTATTCCATAAATATAAGTGAGTCCAACATGGACTAGTTTATTTTGTGGAATATTAATACCTGCAATCCGAGCCATAAATATGTGATAAATTTTAGCCTTTTATATAAGAAGATCTTTCAAAGTCAATGTCTTAAACCTTTATAAAATCATTAATTTTAGCAGTAATATCGTCAATTTGAAGACTTCCATCTATTTCATAAAAATTTGTATTTTTTGAATAGAAATCTAATACTGGACTAGTGGTTTCCATGTATTTTTCATATCTTTTAATGATGGTATTCTCATCATCATCTGATCTTTTCTCTAAAATTTTTCTTTTTTGAATTCTACTTAAAATAACTTCTCTAGATACATTAAGAAAAAAAATATATTCAATTTTTTGATTAGAGTTATCTAATAAATTATCTAAATTTTTTGCCTGACTTATAGATCTTGGATAACCATCAAATATTAATTTATTTTTCATTTGTGGGTCGAAAACAATATCCTTGATTATTTTATTAACTATTTCATCACTTACAAATTTTCCTTCATTCATATTATTAATGATTTTTTTTCCAATTTCCGAATTCTTTTGAATCTCATTTCTTAACAGGTCTCCTGTTGATATTTGAAAACAATTAAATTTTTTTACTAAATATTTAGCTTGAGTGCCTTTTCCTGCTCCAGGAGGACCAAATAGGATTATATTCACCTTTATCTTCCAAACTTAGTTTTTTTAATTAATTGCTCATATTGTGAGCTCATTAATCTAGTTTGTATTTGAGTTACTGTATCAATTGCAACAACCACAACAATCAATATTGATGTTCCACCTAGATAAAAAGGTATAGGATAATTCGCAATCAAAAATTCTGGCATTAAACAAACCAGAGTTAAGTATAAAGCTCCAATTGTGGTTAATTTTGTTAAGATATTATCTATATAAATAGCTGTGCTTTCACCAGGTCTTATTCCAGGAATAAATCCACCATATTTTCTTAAATTATCAGCTGTTTCATTTGGATTAAAAGTGATTGAAGTATAAAAGAAAGTAAAAAAAATTATTCCTCCTGCATAGAGTAACATATATAAAGGTTGTCCTTGAGTAAAATAAGAACTTAGATTCAAAAAAGTTTCACTTTCTGAAAAATTAAAATTTGAAAAAGTTACTGGTAATAATAATAAAGCTGAAGCAAAAATTGCTGGTATTACTCCAGCTTGATTAATTTTTAATGGTAGATGAGAAGACTCACCTCCATACATTTTATTCCCCATTTGTCTTTTTGGATAATTAATCAATATTTTTCTCAATGCTCTTTCCATAAAAACAATAAACAAAATAGTTAATATGAGTAATATAAATATACTTAATATCATTAAAGTTGAGACAGCCCCTGTTCTTCCAAGTTCAAAAGTTGTAACTAAAGCCCTTGGAATTTCCGCTACAATTCCAGCAAAAATGATAAGAGAAATTCCATTACCAATTCCTCTTTGCGTAATTTGTTCTCCTAACCACATCAAAAAAATTGTTCCCGCAACTATCGTTGTAACTGTTGAAATTTTAAAAAAAAATCCTGGATTTATAACTAAGTTCGCTGATGACTCTAAACCAACAGATAAACCATAACCTTGAACTGTTGCTAATAAAACTGTTCCATATCTAGTAATTTGAGTTATTTTTGCTCTTCCAGTTTCTCCTTGGGATTTTAAGTTTTTGAAATAATCAGTAACTCCAGTTAAAAGTTGAATTATTATTGATGATGAAATGTAGGGCATTATACCTAATGCAAATATTGCCATTCTGCTTATTGCCCCTCCGGCAAAAACATTAAACATTCCTAGTAATCCTTTTTGATTACCTTCCATCATTATTTTTAATTGTTCTGGATCTATACCTGGTATGGGAACAAATGTACCAAACCTGTATACTGCTAAAATTGCTATGGTAAATATTATTCTGTTTCTTAGATCATTATTTGATGAAGTTGCACTCATTTAATAATAATTATTTCTTAATTTGTATCGATCCACCTATTTTTTCTAACTTTTGTAACGCTGATTTTGAAGCTAAATCTGCAACAATATTTATTTTTGTTTTAATTTCTCCTTGACCTAAAATTTTAAGTTTATTTGAGTTTTTACTAATTAAATTTAACTTTTTTAATAAATCTTTGTTAAGAGTATCACTGGTCTTAATACTTTTTTTATCAATATAAGACTGAATTTTATCTAAATTTAAAATTGCTATTTTGTTTTTAATTATTGGATTAAAACCTCTTTTAGGTAATCTTCTATAGAGTGGCATTTGCCCACCTTCAAAACTCTTTATTGCTACACCTGAACGAGATTTTTGACCTTTTACACCTCTACCAGAAGTTTTGCCTTTACCTGATCCTATGCCTCTTCCTACACGAATTTTTTTCTTTTTAACTTTTACCAAATTATTTAATTTCATTATTAACCTCTTTTTTCAATTATCTCTGAAATTTTCTTATTTCTTATTGTTGATATTTGTTTGGGAGAGTTTTGTTTCAATAATGCTTTCATTGTAGCTCTAATTACATTGTGAGCATTTGATGTTCCCATTGATTTAGCAACAATATCTTTAACACCTAAAACCTCACATACTGCTCTAACTGGCCCACCAGCAATTATACCTGTTCCTTTTGAGGCTGCTCTTAAAACAATTCGTCCTGATCCATCTTTGGCTTTTACATCATGATGTATTGTTCTTCCTTCTCTAAGTGGTATATGAATTAATTTTCTTCTAGCCATTTCATTTGCTTTTTTAATAGCATCAGGAACTTGCTTTGCTTTAGCATGAGCTATTCCTATTCTACCAGCTTGATTTCCAACAACGACCAAAGCCGAAAAACCAAATCTTCTTCCACCCTTAACTACTTTGGTAATCCTATTGATATGAACTAATTTCTCTAAAATATCATCTGATTTTTTATCTATATTTTTATCCATAATTAAAATTCCATTCCATTTTTTCTTAAAGTTTCAGCAAAAATTTTTATTCTACCATGATATTTGTAAACACCTCTGTCAAAATAAATTTTTGTAATTTTTTTTTCCTGAGCTTTTTTTGCAAGTTTTTCAGCAACTATTTTTGATAATTCAATTTTATTTACTTTGGGTCCATTTTTAATATCTTTTTCTATAGAAGATGCAGATAATAATGTGATATTTTTTGAATCATCAATAATTTGAGCACCAATATTTTTTGTAGATCTAGAAATACTTAATCTAAATCTATTTTTTTTGGAAACTCTTTTTACTTTATTGCTTACTCTATATCGTTTTCTTTGAGTTGTATTAAGTTTCATTATTTCTTTTTACCCTCTTTTTTCAAAACATACTGACCTTTTTCTCTAATTCCTTTACCTTTATAAGGTTCAATTTTTCTTAATGTTTTTAATTTAGATGCAATTGAGCCAACTTGTTGCTTATCTGCTCCAGAAATTTTTAATGTTGTTTGTTTATCGACAGTGATCTTTATTCCATCAGGAATATCAAAATTAATATCATGACTATAACCTAACTGAAGATTTAATTGTTTTCCTTTTAAAGCTGCACGATATCCAACACCAACTAACTCAAGTGTTTTTTCATATCCAGTATTTGATCCAATTACAGCATTATTTATTAGACTTCTTTTCATTCCCCATAATCTCTTGGTCTCTGGATCAATTTTTTTTGGTTTTAAAGAAATTTCTTTACCTTCCTTTATATCTAAATTAAATATTTCTAAATCTATATCGAGTGATTTCTTCCCCATCGGGCCTTCTATATTTAAAATATTACCAGCTAAAGCAACTTTAACTTTTTCAGGAATTGAAATATTTATTTTACCGATTTTAGACATTAAAATACCTTACAAATAATTTCTCCACCAACACGTTGTTTTCTAGCATCAATATCAGTCATTACACCTTTTGGAGTTGAAACTATTGCTATACCAAGTCCATTATTTATCTTTGGTAGACTTTCAGCACTAGAAAAAATTCTTCTACCAGGTTTAGATACTCTCTCAAAAGCACTTATAACTGGGTTTCCTGAATGATATTTTAATTCTAAAGATAAAATAGATTTATTTTCAACACTATTAACTTTAAAATCTTTTATAAATCCCTCATTCTTTAGAATGTCAGCTATTTTAGTTTTAAAATTTGATGAGGGTAACTCAACTTTTTTATGATTTCTAGCCTGAGCATTTTTTACTCTAGCTATCATATCACCTATTGGATCACTTAAACTCATATTTTCCTTTCTACCAACTTGATTTCACCAATCCTGGTATCTTTCCTTGCAGACCTAGTTGTCTTAATGCAATTCGAGATATTTTTAATTTTCTATAAACACCATGTGGCCTTCCAGTAATTTGACATCTATTCATTACTCTTATTCTTGCTGAATTCCTCGGTAATTTTGATAATTTTTGTTGTGCTTTGAATCTTTCTTCTAGAGGTAACTTTTTATTCATGATAATTTTTTTCAATTTTTTTCTTTTCTTAAAAAATCTTTCTGACAATTTAATTCTTTTATTGTTTTTGTTTATCGAGCTCAATTTAGCCATTTTTAGTTATCTCCTTTTTTTATAAATGGAAAATTTAATTTTTCTAATAATGCATAACTATGTTCTTTGTTTAATGATGATATAACTATTATAATATCTATTCCTCTTACTTTATCTGCTCTATCAAAGCTCACTTCAGGAAAAATTATGTGTTCCTTAACTCCAAATGTGTAATTTCCAAATTTATCAAAACCATTTGGAGATAAACCTCTAAAATCTTTCACTCTTGGTAATGCTATATTTACAAGTCTATCTAAAAATTCATACATTTTATTTTTTCTTAATGTTACCTTTAATCCTGCATTTGAACCTTTACGGGTTTTAAAGTTTGCAACAGATTTTTTAAATTTTGTAATTACTGGTTTTTGTCCTGTTATCTTACCCAAATCTTCCTCGCATGATTTCAAAATTTTTGAGTCATTTCCATCTAAACCAAGACCCATATTCAAAACAATTTTTTCTATTTTTGGACCCATGTATAAATTTTTAAATCCAAACTGATTTTTTAATGCAGGCTGAATTTCTTTATAATAAAGTTCTTTTAGTCTAGGTGTCATTATTTCTTAGCCTCACTTTTTTTAGTTTTAGCTTTTTCATTAATTAGTTTTAAATTAGATAAATGGATAAAGCTTTCTTTTGAAAAAATTCCACCCTTTTTCTCTTTAGTAGTTTTTACATGTTTTTTAACCATATTAATTTCTTTAACTTTGGCTCTGTTATTTGCTCTATCTATTTCAATCACTTCACCTTCTTTTTTTTTATCTTTTCCAACTAAGACTTTTACCCTTAAACCTTTTTTAATCATTACAGAACCTCCGGTGCTAAAGAAATAATTTTCATTTGTCCTCTATTTCTTAATTCTCTTGTAACTGGACCAAAAATTCTAGTTCCAACAGGTTCCCCTTTATCATCTACTAGAACTGCTGCGTTATTATCAAATTTTACTTTAGAACCATCTTCTCTATGAATGCCTTTTTTAACTCTTACAACTACTGCTTTATGAACTGAACCTTTTTTAACTTTACCCTTAGGTATCGCTTCTTTAACGGCGATTACAATTGTATCACCTATACTTGCATATCTTCTTTTAGAGCCACCTAAAACTTTGATACACTCAATTTTTTTTGCACCAGTGTTATCTGCAACTTGTAATTCTGTTTGAACTTGTATCATTATTTATTATTCTCCATAACTTGAAATCTTTTATTTTTTGAAAAAGGTTTACTTTCGATAATAGAAACTCTATCTCCTGTCTTAAATTTATTATTTTCATCATGTGCATTATATTTTTTTTTAACTTTAATAACTTTTTTTAGTAATGGATGTGAATATTTTCTCTCTACTACAACAGTGATTGTTTTGTTGGCTTTATCACTGACTACAATTCCATTTAATATTTTTTTAGGCATTTAATTTTCCTCTTAATGCTGTTTTCAATCTTGCAATTGTTTTTTTTGTTTCACCAATCTGGGATGGATTTGTGATTTGAGAATTAATCTTTTGAAATCTAAAGTTAAATAAATCTTTTTTTAATTTATCTATAGATTTAACTATTTGATCTTTAGAAAGTTTTTTTATTTCCTGTTTTTTCATGTTACGCAAATCTTTTTATCGTTTTAGTTTTAATTGGTAGTTTGGCTGATGCCTTGTAAAGAGCTTCTTTTGCTATCTGCTCAGATACACCATCAACCTCAAATAAAATTCTCCCTGGTTTTACTCTACATGCATAATATTCGGGAGATCCTTTACCTTTTCCCATTCTCACTTCAATAGGCTTTTTTGATACTGGAATATTTGGAAATATTCTCGTCCATACTCTTCCTTGTCTTTTCATGTGTCTTGTTAAAGCAACTCTTGCTGCCTCAATTTGTTTACCAGTAACTCTGTCAGGCGTAAGAGCTTTAAGAGCAAAGGCTCCATAATTAATTCGAATAGCTCTTGAAGCTGTCCCATGAATTCTTCCTTTGTGTGCTTTTCTCCACTTTGTTCTTACAGGTTGTAACATTTTATTCCTTACCCTCTTTTGAGACTATTTTATTTGTTTCTTGGCTAAATTCTTTCGCAAAAACCTCACCTTTATAAATCCAAACTTTTATACCAATAATTCCATATGTTGTAAGAGCTTCTGCTTCTGCATAATCTATGTCAGCCCTCAGTGTGTGTGAAGGAATACTTCCATCTCTTAACCATTCTGTTCTAGCGATTTCATTTCCACCTAATCTGCCACTAACAGATACTTTGATACCTTTTGCACCAAGTCTTAAACATGATTGCATGGCTCTTTTCATTGCTCTTCTATAAGAAATTCTTTTAACTAATTGTTGAGCTATATTTTCAGCAACTAAATATGCATTTGTCTCAGGCTTTTTTACTTCCTTTATATTTAAAGTGATTTCATTTGAGGTAAATTTAGATAAATTGTTCTTAATTTTATCTATATCACTCCCTTTTTTTCCAATTACAAAACCTGGTCTTGATGTGTAAATTGTTACATAACATCTGTTTGATGTTCTTTCTATCATCACTTTTGAAACTCCAGAATTTATAACATTTTTTTTTATGTATTCTCTAATTTTAAAATCTTCAATTAAATAATTACCAAAATCTTTCTTTTTAGCGTACCAAACAGAGTCCCATCCTCTATTTACACCCAATCTAAAACCTACCGGATTAACTTTTTGTCCCATGACTCTCCATTTTTTTTGCTTCTGATAAAATTATAGTTACACTTGAATAAGGTTTTAATATTGGTGCAGCTCTTCCTTTAGCCCTAGGTCGAAATCTTTTCATTGTAATTTTTTTACCACAGTAGGCTTCTTTAACTATCAATTTATCAATATCATATTGAAAATTATTCTCTGCATTAGCTACTGCTGAACTAATGGTTTTTCTTATATCTCTTGTAATTCTTTTTTCAGAAAATTGTAAATCTCTAATAGCTATATCAACTTTTTTTCCAACTATACCTTTCAAGATTGGATTTAGTTTCCTCACACTTGATCTAATGTTATTATTAATAGATTTAACCAACTTATCTTTTGTTTTATCAATTTTCTTTTTTTTACTCATAAATTATTTCTTTACTTCAGCCTCTGCTGGTTTAGCTTTTTTATCAGCTGGTGTATGTCCAAAGAAAGTTCTAGTAGGTGCGAACTCTCCAAGTTTGTGTCCAACCATATCTTCAGAAACTGTTATAGGTATAAATTTTTTTCCATTATAAATCAAAAAACTTACACCAACAAAATCAGGTATAATTGTAGATTTTCTTGACCATGTTTTAATTGGAATTTTTTTTGGATCAACTTTATACTTATCTACTTTTTTCATTAAACTTTCTTCTACAAAAGGACCTTTCCATACTGCTCTAGCCATTATTTTGTATCCTTTCTTTTGTTTCTTCTTTTCACTATAAACTTATCAGTTCTCTTATTATCTCGAGTTTTTAAACCTTTTGCTGACTGACCTTTAGGTGAAACTGGATGTCTACCTCCAGCAGATTTCCCTTCTCCTCCTCCATGCGGGTGATCAACTGGGTTTTTAACAACACCTCTAGTATGTGGTCTTCTACCTAACCATCTAGATCTTCCAGCTTTACCTATTTTGATATTTTTTTGATCTGGATTACTTAAAACTCCAATTGTGGCAAGAGATCTTGAATCAATTTTTCTCACTTCTCCTGATGATAATTTTATCAAACTATAATTACCGTCCAAACCACTTATTGTTACAGAAGCTCCAGCTGATCTAGCTATTTTTCCACCGGCACCAGGCTGTATCTCGACATTGTGAATATCGATACCTACAGGTATATCTTGCAGTGGCATACAATTACCAATCTTTATCTCTTTTTTCGAACCATTTTCTATTTTGTCACCAATTTTTATTTTTTGAGGAGCTAAATAATATGCATGTGAATTATCTTCAAATTTAACAAGCATTATGTAACATGATCTATTAGGATCATATTCAATTCTCTCTACCGTAGCTGTCATATCAAATTTTTTTCTATAAAAATCTACGCGTCTATACATCTTTTTATGACCGCCAGCTCTATTTATTGAGGTTATACGACCATAATTATTTCTTCCTTTCATTGAATTTTTTGGAGAAACAAGTGATTTGAACGGTTTTCCTTTCCATAATCCTGTTCGATCAACAAGAATAGTCCCTCTAGTAGATTTAGTGTACGGTTTAAAAGTTTTTAATCCCATTTTATATTCCTGTCGTTAAATCAATACTTTGCCCTTTTTTCAAAGTGATAATTGCTTTTTTATAACCAGATACTTTTATTTTTCTTCCTCTTGCAATTTTTATTCTATTTCGTTTATTAATTATATTTATTTTAGTTACATTAACTTTAAAAATTTTTTCTATATTCTTTTTCACAGTTTTTTTATTTACTTTATTTGGTACTTTAAAAACAATCTTATTTTGTTCAGAAAGGTTTGTTGATTTCTCAGTAACGATTGGAGATAAAATTTTATCGTATAGATGAATTTTATTCATTTAAGCGTACCTTTTTTCCAATTCTTTTACAGAAGTTTCTGTAAAAACAATTTTTTTAAATTTAACCACATCAAATGCACTAAAATGATTAATATCAGTTATTTTTATATTTGGGATATTTCTTATTGATTTTTCAATTTTTTCTTTTGAGACTTTATCTAAAATAATTAATGAATTTGATATTTCATATTTCTTGATTATTTCATACATTTCTTTGGTTTTTTTTATTTCTGAATTAAAATCACTAAATACAATTAAGTTTTTATCTTTCATTTTTTTACTTATTAAAGATGCGATACTTTGTTTTTTTTCACTTTTATTGATTTTTCTTTTCTTATAAGACAATTCTCCTTTTGGACCATGAGCTATACCTCCGCCAACAAAAATTGGAGCTTTTCTACTTGCATGTCTTGCATTTCCTGTGCCTTTTTGTGCATAAATTTTAGAAGTAGGCCCTGAGACTTCATTTTGTTGCTTAGTTTTAGCATGTCTACCTTTGTAATTTGCATTTGTTTTATACAAAACATTGCTTATTAATTTATTGTTTATTTTAGCAGAAAAGATTTTATCTAAAACTTCTATTGAGCTTTTCTTACCATTTAAATCTAATTTTTCAATTTTCATTATTTTTTCTTTTTATCTGGAGTTTTTTTTGCATCCTCAGCAATTTTAATTTTTTCTAATATAGTTTTTTTCTTTACATTTTTTTTAGATCCACTAACTAAAATTTCAGTATTCTTTGATCCAGGTATCGATCCCTTTAGATATAATAGTTCATTTTCTAAATCAGTTTTTATTATTTCAATATTTTGCATTGTTCTTAGTTTATCTCCCATATGACCTGCCATCTTTTTTCCCTTAAAGACTTTTCCTGGATCTTGTCTTTGACCTGTAGATCCATGCGATCTATGAGAAATAGAAACTCCATGAGTGGCTCTTAAACCCCCGAAATTATGTCTTTTCATAGCTCCAGCAAATCCTTTACCAATTGTTTTTGACCTTGTATCAACAAATTTAACATCTTTAAAAATTTCAAGCCCAAATTCATTTCCTTGTTTATAATCCTCTAGTTTAAGAACTCTAAATTCTTTTAATATTTTTTTTGCTTCTGTATTTTTTTTTGCAAAATAACCTTTCATTGCTTTTGTAAGTTTAGAATTTTTAATTTTTCCAAAACCTAATTGAACAGCTTTATATCCTCTTTTTTCTTCCTCAATAATTTGAATTACTCTAGCTTTTTCCATTTTTAAAACAGTAACAGGAACTACTTGCCCTGATTTATAAAATTCTCTTGTCATCCCAATTTTTTTACCAATTAAAGCTATTTCACTCATATTTTCTTAAATCTTTATCTCCACATCTACTCCTGAGGCTAAATCAAGTTTCATTAAAGCTTCAACTGTTTGTGGTGTTGGTTCAATTATATCTATAAGTCTCTTATGTGTTCTTGACTCAAATTGTTCTCTACTTTTTTTATCAATATGTGGGGATCTTAAAACTGTATACCTTTCAACTCTTGTTGGTAGTGGAATTGGACCTTTTATGGTTGCTCCTGTTCTTTTTACTGTATTAACAATTTCTTCAGTTGAAGCGTCTAAAACTTTATTGTCATAGGCTCTAAGCTTTATTCTAATATTTTGTTTTTCCATATTAACCTGCAACCTTTTTTGTTACTTCATCTTGTACATTTTGTGGAACCTTAGAATAATGATCAAAAAACATTGAATATTGAGCTCTACCTTGAGACATAGATCTTAAGCTATTAATGTAACCAAACATGTTAGCTAATGGAACCATAGCGGTAATAACTGTTGCATTACCTCTTTGTTCTTGAGTACTTATTTGACCTCTTCTACTATTTAGATCACCAATCACATCACCCATATAATCCTCAGGTGTAACAACTTCAACTCTCATGATAGGTTCTAATAATTTCAATCCACCTTGAGTACAAGCTTCTTTAAAACATGCTCTACTAGCTAATTCGAAAGCTAATACGCTTGAGTCAACATCATGGTGTAGACCATCTACTATGGTTACTTTATAGTCAATTAAAGGGAAGCCAGCCAATATCCCGCTATCAGAAACACTTTCTATTCCCTTTTCTACACCTGGAATAAATTCTTTTGGTATAGCTCCTCCTTTAATAGCGCTCTCAACATCTCTCCCTTTTCCAGGTTCCTGTGGTTCAACAAATAATTTTACTTTAGCAAATTGACCTGCTCCTCCACTTTGTTTTTTATGTATATATTCAAATTCTGCTGATTTTTCGATTGTTTCTCTATATGCTACTTGGGGCGCACCAACATTGGCTTCCACTTTAAATTCTCTTTTCATCCTATCAACAATAATATCTAGATGAAGTTCACCCATCCCTTTAATAATTGTTTGACCGGACTCCTCATCTGATGAAACTCTAAAAGATGGATCTTCTTTAGCAAGTCTAGCTAAGGCTTCACCCATTTTTTCTTGGTCTCCTTTTGTTTTTGGTTCAACAGCAATTTCAATTACAGGATCAGGGAACTCCATTGGCTCAAGTAAAACTGCATTATCCTCATCACACAAAGTGTGCCCAGTCACAGTATTTTTTAAACCAGCTAAAGCAATTATGTCACCAGCATTGGCCTCTTTAATGTCTTCTCTAGAATTAGCATGCATTAAAAGCATTCTTCCCACTCTTTCCTCTTTTTCTTTTGAAGAGTTATAAATTCCTGTGCCAGATTTAATTGTACCTGAATATACCCTAATAAATGTTAACGATCCCACAAATGGGTCATTTGCAACTTTAAAAGCTAAAGCTGAAAACGGAGCTTTATCATCAAACATCATGTCTGTTTCATCTTCAGATCCAATTTTTGTTCCTTTAATTGAACCAATATCGACAGGACTTGGTAAATAATTTACAACAGCATCCAATAAAGGTTGAACACCTTTATTTTTAAATGCTGAACCAGTTAAAACTGGTACAAAATCAAAATTTAAAGTTCCTTTTCTAATACACTTAATTAAATCCTCTTCTTTAATTTCCTCACCATTTAAATAGCTTTCCATTAATTTTTCATCTTGTTCTACAGCTAATTCTACAAGTTCAGTTCTATATTTGTTTGAAATCTCTTTTAAATCATCTGGAATATCTTTATATTCCCATTCAGCACCTAAGGCTTCATTTTTCCATACTTGAGCTTTCATCTTAACCAGATCAACTACACCTGATAAAGAAGCTTCAATACCTATTGGAACTTGTATAACTAAAGGCTTAGCTCCTAATCTATCTTTTATCATATCTACACATCTAAAAAAATCAGCACCAGTTCTGTCCAATTTGTTTACAAAGCAAATTCTTGGTACTTTATATTTATCTGCTTGTCTCCAAACAGTTTCTGATTGAGGCTCAACACCAGCAACACCGTCAAATACTGCAACTGCTCCATCTAGAACTTTTAGAGATCTTTCAACCTCAATTGTAAAATCTACGTGTCCAGGTGTATCAATAATATTAATTCTGTGATCTTGCCAAAAACAAGTTGTAGCTGCAGAAGTTATTGTTATTCCTCTTTCTTGTTCTTGTTCCATCCAGTCCATTGTTGCAGCACCATCATGCACTTCACCAATTTTATGACTTTTACCAGTATAATACAAAATTCTTTCTGTTGTAGTAGTTTTGCCAGCATCGATGTGGGCCATAATCCCAATGTTTCTGTATTTGTCTAATGTATGAGTTCTAGCCATAATTAATTACCACCTGAAATGTGCAAAAGCTTTATTAGACTCTGCCATTTTATGTACGTCCTCTTTTTTCTTAACAGCTGCACCTCTTCTTTCATATGCATCATAAAGTTCATTGAAAATTTTATCAGACATTAGTTTATCTTTTCTTTTTCTTGCTGAGTCTACTAACCATCTTATTGCTAAAGCTTGTGCTCTTTTACTTTTAACTTCAACTGGCACTTGATAAGTTGCTCCACCAACTCTTCTAGATCTAACTTCTACAGTTGGTTTAATATTATTAATTGCTTCATTAAATACATTGATTGGATCTTCTTTTGATTTAGTTTTAATCTTATCAATAGCGTCATAAACTATTTTTGATGCAATACCTTTTTTTCCATCAAACATTATATTATTTATTAATTTAGGAATAATTGTTGAATTAAATTTTGGATCTGGAGTAATATTTTTTTTGGGTTGAGTTTTTTTTCTAGACATTTTTACTTTCCTTTTTTTGTTCCATACAAAGATCGTCTTTGTTTTCTATTTGCTACTCCTTGAGTATCTAGATTTCCTCTTAAAATATGATATCGAACACCTGGTAAATCTTTAACTCTTCCACCTCTTATTAAAACCACTGAGTGTTCTTGTAAATTATGTCCTTCACCTGGTATATAAGCGGTAACTTCAAATCCATTTGATAATCTTACTCTTGCGACTTTTCTTAAAGCTGAATTAGGTTTTTTGGGAGTCGTTGTATATACTTTTACACAAACTCCTCTTTTAAGAGGTTGTTTTTCGAGCGCAGGAACTTTATTCCTATTTATTTGTTTAACTCTCTTTTTTTTTAACAACTGGTTAATCGTCGGCATAAATTTTTTATAAATTAATTGATTTTTGAATGAAATAACTGACAGGTTATTCATGGCAGCGTTTAGTACAATAAAAGTACTACATTCCAACCAAAAACATCGACAAATTACTTATAATTTAGATTTTGTCAAACTAAAACTGGTACACAGTTGGGCTATTTTTATTGATTTGCTTGACTTTCAGTCGGTTCTATTTTTTCTTGCTCTGTTAAGAATTTATTGTCATCCTCAAGAGCTTTTTTATTCCACTTATTCTTAATATTTCCCGTTCCTGCTGGAACCAATCTACCGACAATAACATTTTCCTTAAGACCGTTAAGAGGATCAATTTTGCCTTTAATAGCTGCATCTGTGAGTACTCTTGTGGTTTCTTGGAAAGATGCTGCTGAAATAAAAGACTCAGTCTGTAATGAAGCTTTCGTAATACCCATTAACACTCTTTCTCCTACCGCTAAAGTCTTACCTTCTGATTTCAGTTTCTCATTCGTGTTTTCAAATTTTATTCTATCTACTATTTCACCAGGTAAATAACTTGAGTCACCTGAGGACTTTATCTCTATCTTTTTAAGCATTTGTCTTAATATTGTTTCAATATGTTTGTCATTTATGATTACTCCTTGTAATCTATAAACTTCTTGAACTTGATTAACAAAATATTCGGTTAAATCTTTAATGCCCATTATTCTCAAAATATCATGAGGCAATGGTTGTCCATCTAATAAATATTCACCTTTTTTAATTCTTTCACCTTGATTAAAATTAATATGTTTTCCTTTTGGAATTAAATAATTAGATGATTCAGATCCATCTTCAGGTACTATTGAAACTCTTTGTTTACCTCTTACCTCTTTTCCAAAAACAACCTGTCCATCATTTTCAGCTATAATGGCACTATCTTTAGCTTTTCTAGCCTCAAATAATTCTGCAACTCTAGGTAATCCACCAGTAATATCTTTTGTTTTTGTAGTTTCTTTTGGTAATCTAGCAATAACATCACCTGCTGAAACTTTTTGACCATCTTTTACAGATAAAATTGAGTCTGGAACAAGATAATATCTTGCTTCATTGTCATCAGCTTTTTTAATTACATTACCTTTTTCATCTCTTAAAGTAATTCTTGGTTTTAAATCAGTACTCTTTGATTGAGATCTCCAATCAACAACAGATTTTGATGAAATACCAGTCGCATCATCTGTTGTTTCTTGAATTGAAACACCATCAATTAAATCTACATAACTCGCGATACCACTTTTTTCAGCAATAACTGGCGTTGTATAAGGATCCCACTCACAAATTTTTGTATTAGGTTTTATTTTTTCACCATTTTTGAAAAATAACTTTGATCCATAAGCAACTTTATAAATTGCAATCTGCACACCATTATCATCCTCGATTGATAGTTGAGTATTTCTTCCCATTACAATTAAATTTTTCTTAGAGTCTTCTAAGATATTTGAGTTAATTATTTTTAATATTCCCTCATTTTTAGTTATAATTTGGGATTCTTGTTTAACTGAAGCAGTACCACCAACGTGGAAAGTCCTCATTGTTAATTGCGTGCCAGGTTCACCAATAGACTGAGCAGAAATCATCCCAATTGCTTCACCAACATGGACCATTTTACCTCTTGATAAATCTCTACCATAACATGTTGCACAAACTCCTTCTTTTGAACTACATGTCATTACAGAGAAAACTTTTAATGATTTTATGCCAGCAGCATCTATTTCATCACACCCAGCTTCATCAATCATTGAAAGTTTTTTAATTATGACATCTCCTGTAATTGGATGTTTTACATCAAAAGCCGTTACTCTTCCTAGAGCTCTTTCTGATAAACTTACAACTACATTCCCACCTTCCAAAATTTCAGAAAGCTCAATAAAACCTGGGTTATCACAATTTTTTTTAGTTATAGTTAAATCCTGTGCTACATCACATAATCTTCTAGTTAAATAACCTGAACTTGCTGTTTTTAAAGCTGTATCAGCTAGACCTTTTCTAGCTCCGTGAGTAGAATTGAAATATTCTAAAGCAGTTAAGCCCTCTTTAAAATTAGATGTGATTGGACTCTCAATTATCTCTCCAGACGGTTTTGCTATAAGACCTCTCATACCAGCTAATTGTTTCATTTGTGCTGCTGAACCTCTAGCACCACTATCTGCCATCATAAATACTGAATTTATTTTTAAGCCCTCAGAAGTTTTTTCTGTAGCAGAAATCCCTTTCATCATTTCACCAGCAACTTTATCTGTACATTTTGACCATGCATCTACAACTTTGTTATATTTTTCACCTCTAGTAATCAAACCCTCTGCATATTGTGTTTCATAATCAGCAATCAACTTTTTAGTGTCTTCAATTAATTTGTTTTTACTTTCAGGTATAACTAGATCATCCTTCCCAAAAGAAATACCTGCTTTAAATGCATGTTTAAAACCTAGGTCTTTTAATTTATCACAAAATATAACTGTCGTTTTTTGACCACAAAATCTAAAAACTATATCAATTATTTCTGAAACAGTTTTCTTTGGCAATAATCTATCAATTAATGAAAACTTAATATTAAAGTTTTTAGGTAATAAATTTGCTAATAAAAATCTTCCAGCTGTAGAGGTATATTTTTCAAATTTTTTATTTCCTTTTTCATCTACAGTTTCAAATCTAGAAATAATTGTACTATGAACTTTAATTTGACCTGAGGACAAAGCAAACTCTATTTGATCTGCATCTAGAAAATACCCAGCCGATTTATCAGTAAGAGGTTCTTGAGATAAATAATATATTCCCAAAATCATATCCTGACTTGGAACAATAATTGGTTTTCCATTAGATGGTGACAAAATATTATTTGTAGATAACATTAATATTCTTGCTTCCAATTGTGCTTCTAAACTCAGTGGAACATGTACAGCCATTTGATCTCCATCAAAATCAGCATTAAAAGCAGCGCAAGTTAGGGGATGAAGTTCGATGGCATCACCTTCAATTAATTTTGGTTCAAAAGCTTGAACACCAAGTCTATGTAATGTTGGCGCTCTATTTAATAAAACAGGATGTTCTCTTACAATTAATTCTAAAGCATCCCACACAGCATTAGTTTCTTTTTCAACTAATTTTTTTGCTTGTTTGATGGTCGATGCCAATCCTAATTTATTTAGTCTCGCATATAAAAATGGCTTAAACAACTCTAAAGCCATTTTTTTTGGTAAACCACACTCATGTAGTTTTAAATCAGGACCCACAACTATAACAGAACGTCCTGAGTAATCTACTCGCTTTCCTAAAAGATTTTGTCTAAATCTTCCTTGTTTTCCTTTTAACATCTCGGCTAAAGATTTAAGAGGTCTTTTTCCAGTTCCTGTAATTACTCTTCCACGTCTTCCATTGTCAAAAAGTGCATCTACTGACTCTTGAAGCATACGCTTCTCATTTCTTACAATAATATCAGGAGCTTTAAGATCCATTAGTCTTTTCAATCGATTATTTCTATTTATAACTCTTCGATATAAATCATTAAGATCTGATGTTGCAAATCTTCCACCATCTAATGGAACTAAAGGTCTTAATTCAGGTGGTATCACTGGAACGACCGTCATAATCATCCACTCAGGTTTTTGACCTGTTTCAAGAAAAGACTCTATTAACTTTAATCTTTTTATTGCTCGCTCTTCATTTACTTTTGATTTTGTTTCTTTGATATAGTTTACAAGATTCTTTCTCTCTAATTCTAAATCTAAATTTTTTAACATTTCTAGGACAGCTTCTGCTCCAATACCAGCTGAAAAAGCCTCTTCACCAAATTCATCTTGGTATTTAGCTAGTTCTTCTTCATTTAATAATTGATTTTTTTGTAATCCTGTTAATCCAGGCTCTATAACTATAAAATTTTCAAAATATAAAACTCTTTCAATTTCTTTAAGCTTCATATCTACAGCCAAAGCTATTCTACTTGGTAAAGATTTTAAGAACCAAATATGTGCAACTGGAGTTGCTAAATTAATATGGCCCATTCTCTCTCTTCGAACATTTGACTTTGTTACTTCAACACCACATTTTTCACAAATTATACCTCTAAACTTCATTCTTTTATATTTTCCACATAAGCACTCATAATCTTTAATTGGACCAAAGATTCTTGCGCAGAAAAGACCATCTTTTTCAGGTCTAAAAGTTCTATAATTTATTGTCTCAGGTTTTTTTATTTCTCCATAAGTCCATGATTTTATTTTTTCAGGACTAGCTAAAGAAATTTTAATACTATTAAAATTTTGCGTTTCTGAAATTTCAGAATTTTTAAATAAATCTGTTAATTCTTTTTTCATAATTAATTTAACTCCACATTTAAAGCTAAAGACTTAATTTCTTTAACAAGAACGTTAAATGACTCTGGAATACCTGATTCAAAATTTTCTTCACCTTTCACAATTGTCTCATAAACTTTAACACGACCTGCAACGTCATCTGATTTGACAGTCAAAATCTCTTGAAGAGTATAAGAAGCTCCATAAGCCTCTAAAGCCCATACTTCCATTTCACCAAATCTTTGTCCTCCTAGTTGTGCTTTTCCGCCTAGAGGTTGTTGTGTAACTAAACTATATGGACCTGTTGATCTAGCATGAATTTTATCTTCAACTAAATGATGTAGCTTTAACATGTAAATTATTCCAACTGTTACTGGTCTATCAAATTTTTCACCTGTTCTACCATCCCATAAAAATGTTTGTCCTGACCCAGGTAGTTTGGCTAACTCAAGCATTTCTGTTACATTTTTTTCTTTAGCACCATCAAATACTGGAGTAGATATCGCTATTCCATTTTGTAAATTTTCACACAAATCTCTAAATTCAGTTTTGCTTAATTTATCAACTTTATTGTTAAAAATTTCTTCACCATAAACAGATTTTAAAAAGGATGCAATTTTCTCAGTTTTATCAATTTTCTTATTGTTATCATTTACTAATCTTTTTACTTCTTCACCAAATTCTTTACATGCCCATCCTAAATGAGTTTCTAAAATTTGTCCCACATTCATCCTACTTGGAACTCCCAAAGGATTTAAAACAATATCAACTGGTTTTCCGTCTTCTCTGTAAGGCATATCTTCAACAGGAACAATTTTACTAACAACACCTTTGTTTCCATGACGACCTGACATTTTATCACCAGGTCTTAGTCGTCTTTTAATAGCAACAAAAACTTTTACCATTTTCATAACACTTGGTAAAAGATCATCACCACTTCGAATTTTTAAAACTTTATCTTCAAATCTTTCTGTTATATCTTGTTTGGCTTTATTATATTGATCTTTTAATTGTAATAATAAATTTTCATTATTTGTATTACCATTAGTAATCTTAAAAATTTCGTTCATGTTTAATTTGTCAATAATTTCAAAATCTAATTTAGTTCCAGGATTGATATCTTTTACTTTTTTTGTGATTGATGATCCTGATAAAATTTGAGAAGCTCTTTGTTTAATACTTCTCTCAAGTATTTCTTCCTCTACTAATTTATCTTGTTGAACTTGTTCAATTTCAGCTCTTTCAATCGTTATTGATCTTTCATCTTTTTCTATACCATGTCTGTTAAAAACTCTTACATCAACAACAGTTCCACTGCTACCTCTTGACATTCTAAGTGATGTGTCAGTAACATCTATAGCTTTTTCTCCAAAAATTGATCTTAACAATTTTTCTTCAGGACCTGATGCAGTATCTCCTTTTGGTGTAACTTTTCCAACCAATATATCTCCAGCATTAACCTCTGCCCCTATATAAACTATCCCAGACTCATCAAGATTTTTTAATGCCTCTTCATTAACATTGGGTATATCTCTAGTTATTTCTTCCTCACCTAATTTAGTATCTCTCGCCATTATTTCATACTCAACTATATGCACTGATGTGAAAACATCATCTGTTACACATCTTTCAGAAATTAAAATAGAATCTTCAAAATTGTAACCTTGCCATGGCATAAATGCGACTGTAACATTTTTCCCCAAAGCTAGTTCACCAAGTTTAGTTGAAGGACCATCTGCTATGATGTCTCCAGTCTTAACTTTATCTCCTACTCTAACAAGAGGTCTTTGATTAATACATGTATTTTGATTTGATCTTTTAAATTTCTGTAAGTTATAAATATCAACACCTGATTTTGAAAAATCAGCTTCCTCGGTAACTTTTATTACAATCCTTTTACCATCAATTTTATCAACAATTCCATCTCTTTTAGCTACTATCGTCACACCCGAGTCTAAAGCTACATCGCTTTCAATACCTGTACCAACTAAGGGTGCTTCAGGTTTTAATAATGGAACTGCTTGTCTCATCATATTAGATCCCATTAAAGCTCTGTTCGCATCATCATTTTCCAGAAAAGGAATTAAAGATGCAGCAACAGAAACTAACTGTTTAGGTGATACATCAATATAATCAATTGTTTCTGGTTTTGATAAAAGGAAATTTAAATTTTGTCTACATGAAACTAATTCTTCTAAAATTTTTCCATTTTTATCTATTTTAGTATTAGCTTGTGCAATTGTGAATTTTGTTTCTTCCATTGCAGATAAATACTCAACTTTATCTTGAACAACGCCATTTTTTACTCTTTTATATGGACTCTCTATAAATCCGTATTTGTTAATTTTTGCATAAGTTGATAAACTATTAATTAAACCAATATTTGGTCCCTCAGGTGTCTCAATTGGACAGATTCTTCCATAATGAGTTGGGTGAACATCCCTTACTTCAAATCCAGCTCTTTCTCTAGTCAAACCACCAGGACCTAAAGCTGACACTCTTCTTTTATGAGTAATTTCAGAAAGTGGATTAGTTTGATCCATAAACTGTGAGAGTTGAGAACTTGCAAAAAAATCTTTAAGTGAAACGGTTAATGGTTTTGCGTTAATTAAGTCTTGGGGCATTGCAGACTCTACATCTAAAGTTGTCATTTTTTCTTTTATGGCTCTTTCCATTCTATAAACACCAATACGTGCTTGATTTTCTACTAACTCGCCAACAGATCTGACTCTTCTATTTCCTAAGTGATCAATGTCATCAACTTCATCTTTTCCATCTCTTAAATCGAGCATCTTTTTTATAATAGCAATAATGTCATCATTTCTTAAAATTGTAATTTTGTCTGAACATTCAAGATTTAATCTTGAGTTCATTTTTACCCTACCAACGTCAGATAAGTCGTATCTATCTGAGCTAAAGAATAAATTATTGAAAATTTGTGTAGCAATTTCGATTGTTGGAGGTTCTCCAGGTCTTAACATTTTATATATTTCTGTTATCGCTTCATCTTTTGAATTATTTTTATCATTAAAGATTGTAGATAATAAATATGGACCTTTGTTAATTGAATTAGTTGTAGAAACTTGCAGAGAACTTATATTTGCATCTATAATTTGTTGAATAATAGTATCGTTAAGCTCTGTTCCAATTTGTAAAGTACCTTTTTCTTCATCATTTAACTTAATCTCATTGTGTAAAAATTTACCAAATAAAGATTCTCTTGAAACAAAAATATCTTTTAAACCGTCATTTGCTAATTTTTTAGCATTAAGAAAATTAATTTTTTCACCATGTTTTATAACTACTTTACCTGTTTTAGCATCAACTATCTCTTCAGAAAAATTTTTTGCTTTATAATTTTCAGGGTTAAATTTTGTTTTCCATTTTTCTGTTTTAAAGTCAAAACTATATTTTTCGTTTTCATAAAATTCATTAACGATTTCTTGTTTGGAATATCCTAAAGCTAATAGAAGTGTTGAAGCAAAAATCTTTTTCTTTCTATCGATCTTAAAATATAAAAAATCTTTGACATCATATTCAAAATCTAACCATGATCCCCTATTTGGAATTACTCGACAATTAAATAATAGTTTTCCACTTGCATGTGTTTTACCTTTGTCATGATCAAAAAATACACCAGGGCTTCTATGCATTTGGTTAACTACAACTCTTTGAACTCCATTTGTTATAAAAGTTCCACTATTTGTCATCATTGGAACTTCTCCCATGTAAACTTCTTGTTCTTTTGCAGATAAAATATCTTTAGTGTTATTTTCTTGATCTATTTCATATACTACTAGTCTCAAAGTACATTTTAATGCTGATGAATAAGTTAATCCTCTATCGATACACTCCTCAACATCAAATTTAGGTTTTTCAAGTCTGTAAGAAACATACTCTAATGTTGCTTTATCATTTAAATCTTCAATAGGGAAAATGCTTTTAAAAACTCTTTCAAATCCTTTTGTTATTTCACCAGCATTATTCTCAAAATCTGTTAATTCTTTATATGAATTTTTTTGTACCTCTATTAAATTTGGAATAGATAAACTCTCATTAAGTTTACCAAAATTTTTTCTAATATTCTTTTTTTCAGTAAAAGATATTTGCATTTATGTATTAATACTGATGAAAATAATCAGTATTTATTTAAGTCCTTATTAAATTATTTAAGTTCTACTTTTGCGCCTGCAGCTTCTAATTTAGCTTTAATTTCTTCTGCTTCTTTTTTTGGAACACCAGCTTTAACTTCTTTTGGCGCTCCTTCGACTAAGTCCTTCGCTTCTTTCAAACCTAATGAAGTTGCTGCTCTTACTTCTTTAATAACATTAATTTTTTTATCACCTGCAGAAACTAACATGATAGTAAAATCATCTTTTTCTTCTGCAGCCGCTGCACCGCCAGCTGCTGCCGGAGCTGCTGCTGCCATTGGTGTTACGCCCCATTTTTCCTCAAGTTGCTTTGAAAGATCTGCAGCTTCGGCTACAGTCAAACTTGATAAATCTTCTATAATTTTATTTAAATCAGCCATATGTTTACTCTTTTGGTTTTGTTTCAGAATTTTCTGGGGGTAAACTACTCATTTTTTCTGAACGTGCAAGCAAAATACTTACTATTTTTGATGCAGGAGCATTCAAAATACCCACAATATTTGCTCTTGCCTCGTCTAAAGTTGGTAAATTTGCGACATTCATGACCCCTGCATGATCAAGAACCTCATTATCCATCATTCCACCAATTAATTTTAGATTCTCATTATCTTTAGCAAATTTTGATAGAATTCTTGCCGACATAATAGCATCTTCACCAAAAGCTACAGCTGTTGGTCCAGTAAACAAACTTGATAAATCTTTACATTTAGTTTTTTCTAAAGCTAATTTTGTTATCCTATTTTTTGTAATCTTGAAAATTATTCCATGTTCTCTCATTTTTGATCTTAAATCGTCAAGTTGTGTCATAGTTAATCCTTGATAATGAGTTACCATGACTGCTTTACTATTTTCAAATTGAGTAGTTATCTCAGAAATATAATTCTTTTTTTGTTCTTTGTTCATCATAATAATTAAAAATTCTTCCCTAATTTAACTTTGTATGAAACTCCCATAGTGGAAGTAATAAATGTAGATTTGATCAAATCACCTTTAACTGTATTATTAGATTTTTCTTTTTCTAAAGTTTCAATTATTGCATTAAAATTTTTAATCAATTTATCATCACTAAATGACTTTTTTCCTATACTCACACCTATATTTCCATCTTTGTCATTTCTAATTTCTGCTTGTCCTGATTTTGCTTCAGATATAGCTTTTTTTACATCCGGGGTAACTGAACCTAATTTAGGATTTGGCATTAAACCTTTTGGTCCTAAAACTTTTCCAAGCTTAGATAGTTTAACCATCATTGCTGGAGTACAAATTAACTTTTCAAAATTAATTTCACCATCTTTAATTTTCTCTATAAAATCATCTCCACCAACTATATCTGCACCAGCAGCTTTAGCCTCTTCAGCTTTTGCCTCTTCACAAACTACAGCAACTTTAATTTTTTTTCCTGTTCCACCTGGAAGATTAACAACAGTTCTAATGTTAATTTCACTTTTTTTTTGCTTATTATTTATTTGTAAACTTAAATCTATTGACTCATCAAATTTGATAGTACAATTCTTTTTAATAACAGGTAATAGCTTTTCTAATAATTCGGGTGCTAATTCATTTGTTTTTTCTGGAAGTTTTTTATATCTTTTTGACGACATTATTCTTTCACCTCTATACCCATTGATCTAGCTGAACCTGCTATAATTTTAACAGCTTGTTCTAAATCTAAAGCATTTAAATCTTTCATTTTTTGTTTTGCAATTTCCTCAGCTTGTTTTTTTGTAATTGAGGCTACAATATTTCTTCCCGGTTCTTGAGAACCACTTTTAAGTTTTGCAGCTTCTCTTATAAAAAAAGATGCTGGTGGTGATTTAATCTTAAAATCAAATTTTTTATCTTTATAAACCGTAATTTCAACTGGCACAGGTTTTCCAGCAAGTGATTTTGTTTTGTCATTAAAAGCTTTACAAAATTCCATAATATTAACACCACGTTGACCTAAAGCTGGACCAACTGGTGGTGCTGGGTTTGCTTGACCACCTTTAATTTGTAATTTTATAAATCCACTTATTTCTTTTTTAGCTGCCATTAACTTACTTTCTCAACTTGGTTATATTCTAAATCCACTGGTGTTGGTCTACCAAATATCGATACAGAAACTTTTAATCTAGATTTTTCTTCATCAACATCCTCTACCATGCCACTAAACGATGCAAAAGGTCCATCTACTACTTGTACCTTTTCACCAACACTGTACTCTATACCTGATTTTGGTTGAGCCACTCCATCTTTAATTTGTCCTAAAATTTTTTCAATTTCTTTATCTGACACGGGGACAGGGATCCCTTTTGTTCCTAAAAAACCGCTTACTCTTTTTATATTTTTAATCATATGGTAAATGTTATTATCCATTTCACTTTTAATTAACACATACCCTGGAAAATACTTTTTTTTTCTTTGAACTCTTTTACCTCTTTTAACTTCAGTAACATCATGTGTTGGTACTATAATTTCTTCAAATTTTTCTGCAATTTTAGCTTTATCAGCTTCCTCTTTAATTAAGCCAGCTACTTTATTTTCAAAACTTGAATGAGATTGAACAATATACCAATTTTTCATTATATACTTATCCTAAGTAATAATTCTAAAAAAAACTTTAGAATCTGATCTAGCAAAAGAAAAAATAGCGACATAACTACCGCCATAGCAAAAACCATCAAAGCACCTTGTAATGTTTCTTTACCTGTTGGCCAGGTAACTTTAAAAGCTTCTTGTTTTACTTCCTGTATAAATTTAATCGGGTTTCTCATAATTTAATTTATAACTTTTTGGCAGGAGCGGAGGGACTCGAACCCTCAGCCTCCGGTTTTGGAGACCGGCGCTCTACCAATTGAGCTACACTCCTATATAGAGCTTACTCTATAATTTTAGTTACTACTCCAGCTCCAACTGTTCTTCCACCTTCACGAATAGCAAAATTTAATTTTTCTGACATCGCAATTGGTGTAATTAATTTAACTGTAAACTTTGCATCATCACCAGGCATAACCATTTCTGTTCCTGATGGTAACTCTACTTCACCAGTTACATCTGTTGTTCTAAAATAAAACTGAGGTCTATACTTAGTAAAGAATGGTGTATGTCTTCCACCTTCCTCTTTCTTAAGCACATAAGCTTGAGCTTCAAACTTAGTGTGTGGTGTAACCGAACCAGATTTACAAAGCACTTGGCCTCTTTCAACATCTGTTCTTTCAACACCTCTTAATAATACACCAATGTTATCACCTGCTTCGCCTGAGTCTAAAAGTTTTCTAAACATTTCAACACCAGTACAAACTGATTTTTTAGTTTCTCTTATTCCTACTATTTCAATCTCATCACCAGTTTTAATAACGCCAGACTCTACTCTACCTGTAACAACTGTACCTCTTCCTGAAATAGAAAAAACATCCTCTACAGGCATTAAAAAATCTTTATCTTTTGGTCTGTCAGGTTGTGGAATAAATTCATCAACGTTTTTCATTAATTCTAAAATTGAATTTTTTCCAATTTCATCGTCTCTACCCTCAACCGCTGCCAATGCAGAGCCTTTGGCTATTGGAGTTTTATCTCCTGGAAATTTATAAGAAGTTAACAATTCTTTAATTTCTTCTTCAACAAGATCAATCATTTCTTTGTCATCAACTTGATCTACTTTATTTAAGTACACAACAATCGCTGGTACACCAACTTGCCTTGCTAAAAGAATGTGTTCTCTAGTTTGAGGCATAGGGCCGTCTGCTGCGTTAACAACAAGTATTGCTCCATCCATTTGTGCAGCACCAGTGATCATATTTTTAACATAGTCAGCATGTCCAGGACAGTCTACATGTGCATAATGTCTTTTTTCTGTTTCATACTCAACGTGAGCAGTTGAAATTGTAATTCCTCTTTCTTTTTCTTCTGGAGCTTTATCAATTTGATCATATGCAATTGCAGTAGCACCACCTGTTTCTGCTAAAACTTTTGTGATAGCTGCAGTCAAAGTTGTTTTACCATGGTCCACATGACCAATGGTACCGATATTACAATGCGGTTTATTCCTTACAAATTTTTCTTTCGACATTTTTTTTCCTCTTTATTTATAATTTTATTTCTTGGAGCGGGTAAAGGGAATCGAACCCTTACATCCAGCTTGGAAGGCTAGCGTTCTACCATTGAACTACACCCGCACAAACCCAAGAATAACACTCCAGTATTATTTAAAATTTCATTGAATGGTGGAGGGGGAAAGATTCGAACTTTCGAAGACCGAAGTCAACGGGTTTACAGCCCGCCCCATTTGACCGCTCTGGAACCCCTCCCTTAGGGGAAGTGTCCCCTTGTTCAATAAAGCTTCAAACAACAAGCGTTTTATATATTTTATTTGTGCAAATGCAACACGTGATTTAATAGGAAAATATTCAAAAAAACGTGTAAAACATAGGATTATTTATGAATAAATCATCATTTTTCATTGTTGGCCAACACGCTGTTATTGAGGCTCTCAAAAATCCAAAAAGAAAGGTACTGAGAGTTTTTTTAACAGAGGAAAGCAAAAAAAACATACACAGAAAAAGCCCAACCAAAAACCTTCTTGATGATGTAAAGGTTTATTTTAAAACTAAAAAAGAATTAGACAAATATAGCACCAAAGAGAATTTGTTACATCAAGGATATGTTGCTGAAATAGAGCACTTAGAAAAACCAATTCTCAAAGAATTTATAAAAAAAAAGGATAATATCACCTTAGTTTGTTTAGATGGGGTAACAGATCCTAGAAATATTGGAGCTTTAATTAGAAGTGCTACATCCTTTAACATTGATGGAATCATTATTAAAGAAAGACATTATCCAAGTGAAAGTAAACTTATGTATAAATCTTCTAGTGGAGCCATTGAGTATATGAATATTTTTGAAGTATCTAACATAAACTCTACTTTAAAAAATTTAAAAGATAAAAATTTTTGGGTTTATGGGTTTGATAGTAGTGGTAACAAAGATTTTACAAATATAGAATGGAAAGGAAACAATATTCTTTTATTTGGATCTGAAGGCTTTGGTATGCATAAACACACATCCAAATATGCTGATTTTTTAGTAAAAATAGAAATTGATAACAAAGTAGAAAGTCTAAATATCTCTAATAGTGCTGCTATCGTATTTCATCATTTAAATTATTTAAAAAAAAAGAGTTGATTAATTTAAGAATTATTAATAATTATTGCGCATGCCCTTGTAGCTCAGCTGGTAGAGCAATTGATTTGTAATCAATAGGTCCGCGGTTCGAATCCGTGCGGGGGCACCATCACTCAATAAAATCAACGTTAATTATTTTTTAAAATTTTAAGGTTCATAAAATTTCTCTGCTTAGTGTGTACATAGTGTGTATAGATTGTGTATCAATCAAGTAGTCTTTTATTCACCGTTTATTGCTAAAATGGTAAGGTCATCTTTGATAATACTTTTTTCCTCGATAGATATGGTTTGTAAAGCACCAAAAGCAGAAACTTCTATAAAAATATTTTCTAATTGTTTTTCAATACTATGATCTTTATTTCTATTTAATAAATCTATTATACCTTCAGTTTCAATTTCATTGCCTTCAAAATCTCTACTTTCACTCAAACCATCACTATATATATAAAAAAGTTTATCTTTTAAGGATATCTTATTTAAACTTCTATCTAGGTCAGAAATAATAGACTGAACTCCTAGTGGTGGAATTTTATTAGCAATATGCTCAGTAAATTTTTTATTCTCTGAAATTATACAATTTGAATGACCAGCATTTATAAATTCAAGATTTTTAGATTTTTTATCGTATACAGCAAATATTCCAGTTAAAAATTTTGATGAACGCAAAGTATATAAGTTATCATTTATTAATGATACAATTTGACTAATGCTCTTGTTTTCTCCAACAAAAATTTCAAACAAAGTAGTGGCTCTTGACATAATAAGTCCTGCATCAACTCCTTTGCCAGAAACATCAGCAAGAACTATAAAGATTTTATCTCCAAAATTTTTGAAATTATAAAAGTCTCCAGAAATATCTAAGGAAGGTACATTTTTAGCAAAAAGAATATTTTCATGATTATTAGTCTTTGGAAACATAAGTTTTTGAACTCGTGTTCCTTTTTTGAGTTCTTTTTCTGCTACACTTTTTCTATTTAAAAATTTTAGATTTGTTTTCTCAATTCTTTCCCATGCTTCTTTGGGTTTCAGTCCATGTTTTTTTGCTAATGCTATTAAATCTTCCCAATTATTTATTTTCATCATAAATTTTAATTAATTATAAATTCTATTTTTTTGATACTATTTGATCTGAAAGTGGGGCTACGACACTAATGATTGTATCAATATCTTGGGTTTCAACATTTAACTCTTCTAATGTTTTTTTAAGATGTCCGGCAACTCCATTAAAATCTTCTTGGGAAATATTCATGCCTTGATGAGCAGCTTTCATATCAAGACCAGTATATTCTTTTGGTCCACCTAAAGCTTGAGAAATGAAATTTGTTTGATGTGAAATTAAAACTTTCATATCAGTATTTGAAAAAAACTTTTTTAAATTATCATCGGCTATAATTTTTTGGTAAAAATTAATAACAATTTGAGCAACTGTTTTTTTTCCACCATATTTTTCAAAAAGTGTTTGAGTCATCATTCTAATTATATCATTGTGCCTATAGTGTGTACAGATTTGAAATAACTTTCAATTAACATTGATAGTATTTATTTTTTTGGATTTAGATTCTTGATTTGTAATCAATAGGTCCGCGGTTCGAATCCGTGCGGGGGCACCATTAAATCTCATTTATTTGCCATATAAATTAATTTTTCTTAACCAATTTGAAAACTCATTTCTATTCATTTCTGTATTTTTTGTTGATACAGGATTTTCTGTTTTATCTTCTACATTGATTACTTCCATTAATAATATTTGATCTTCATAATTTGTATTTTTTTTTGAATAATTTACCAATATTAAATCAGCATTTAATTCTTTTGACAATTTCCAAAGTGTTAGAAATTTTCTTTTATTTAAATGAAAGTATCTATTTGGGTGACTTGTAAAAGGAGTTACTTTATTTTTAAATTGTTTTTCGTCACAAAGCAAATATTCAAGAATTAAATACTTCCCAGTTTGCGAATTAGTCTGAATTCTATCAAAATTTATACCGTAAGTAGGATCACCCTTTAAGCATTCTCTAACAAACTCATCTGCGCTATCATCACTTGATAAGAGTGGTTTGCTCTTGTTCATTTTATTTTTCTAATTCTATTCTTTATAAGCTTTATATATTTATTTTCTTTTTCAATTCCTATCCAATGTCTTTTCAATTTTTTTGCAACAAACGCAGTTGTACCACTTCCCATAAATGGGTCTAAAACTATATCTCCTTTTTTGGAAGAGGCAGTAATTATTCTTTCCAGCATAGCCTCAGGTTTTTGTGTTGGATGAGCTGCTTTACCACTTTTATCTCTAAGTCTCTCTTTGCCTTGTACTAAAGGAAAATTCCAAACATCTCTCATTTGTTTTTCTGATCCATCTTTTTGTTTGTCAGGATTAATTTTTTTTAACTCTTTGTAATTAAAAATCCATTTTTTTCCTTTAACAGCCCAAACAATTAATTCTGTTGAATGAGTATAAACACGTTTAGTCATGTTAGGCATAGCATTGGTTTTTTGCCAAGTAATAATATTTTTAATTAGGAAACCAAATTTTTTTAAGACTACTAAAATTTCTCCAATATTATGAAAGGTTCCACAAACATAGATAGAGCCATTATCTTTTAAAGCAGTATGACAACCTTTGATCCATTGTTCGGTAAAAGCGAAGTAATCTGGATCTGACATTTTATCCCATTTCTCATTGACCATAAACCAATCTCCACCAGTTTTATTTCCTTGCCATTTAAGGGCATTACCAGAAAGATTGTAAGGGGGATCGGCAAACACTAAATCTATAGAATTTTTTTTTATTTTCTTATTTAAAATTTCTGTGCAATCACCATTATAAATATTATTTAATTTCATCAAAATTTTGAGTTAAAAGTTTTAAATTTATTTTCAATATTCAAAAGCCAATCTAATTTTTTATTATAATAAGTATCCATAGATTTTAATAAATTCTCAATTTCACTTTCACTAAAATTTAAATTATTTAAATTTTTTAGACAATTTTCGATAAATTCCTTAATTATATTTAAGTTTATTGGAATAATAGATAATTTTTTTCCTTCATAACCAGCGCCTTGATGTGGATTTGAATAAAATTGATAAACTTTACTTAAATCTTTATCAATATATGGGGCTATGAAAATACAATAACTGTTTTTTTTCGCCTTATTAATATGATCATTTAAATGTCTAGGCACAGATTCATCTTCTGCTTTTTTTTGACTTTTTCCTATTAGTGTTGTTGTTTCTAATATTAAATCAAAATTTGTATAATTGATAATTAAATCAGGTCCATTTCCAGGTGCTGTTGATCTTGGTAAACCTTCTGCGTCTAAATTTTTAACTGGTGCATTAAACTTTTTAAAACTATCAATGAAAAACATTAATCTATAAATTAGTCTCTCAGCATCGATTCCCATTCCATAAGTTTCTTTTTTTTTAATTAGATTACTTATTTCTTTTAAAATAATTTGTAAATTTTCCTCCGATTTTGATAATTTTACTGATCTTGAAACTATACTAGTAAAATCATTTGTTGTGGTTTTAAAAGTCTTAAGCTCTGGCAGATTTTTATCATTAAGATATTTTAAATAATCATTAATATCTTTATATTCTAATGCTTCACCTGAAAATTTAGATAAAATTTCTTTTATTTCATTATTTCTATATTCATTAATATTTATATAAAAACCATTATCTTTAAATAAGTCAGTATAATAAAAGTATCTTCTTAAGTTGTCACCATAATCTTTACTGGTTGAGTATGGATTTTTAAAATTATTTTTTTTTGAAAATTTTCTGTATGTTTCTTTTATAAAATGAGATTTATCTTTTTTCTTCTTAATTTTTTTAAATTTGTTCCTAAAATTTATTATATCTTCAGCTACATCATCAACATCATTTATATTTATTAAACTAGGTAAAAAAATATTTATTTCTGTTCGACTTATTCCCACATCCTTATTGTATTTTTGATTAACTGATTTAATTAATTTTATAAAACCAACTAAGGGTATTATATTATACCCATCCTTTACCTTATAATCTTTCAATTGGGTAAAATTTGGCAATTGCCATTTCAATAATGCTTTTAAGAAAATTTCAGATACTTTTTCCTCCTTTTTTATTAGTTCTTCACCACTACTAGTAACTTTTAAAAAACCGTTAAAAGTATTTACAAATCCAAGTTTTCTTGGTGGATCAAAATTTGACCTACTTCGTCTAAATTCATCATCAAAATTTTGCTTTTTAAAAACCTGTTTTGCAAAATTGAAATCTAGTATTTCATTATTTTCATATTTTATTTGATCCTTTTGACTTAATTTTTTCAGTGACGGTGAGTACGCTTTAGATTGAATAATTCTGTACATAAATTCTCTTGGCATTGTATCGTTATTCCATTTTTTACCCTCAAAATATTTTTTTATTACTTTTAATTGATCAGGTATTCTATATGGTGATCGAACAGTTGTTGATATTGAGACCAATTTTTTCATTTAACTCTACAATAAAATAATATTTCTTTATGATTTTCTGTTTTACTTTTTCCAGTAGTGAATGCCTTAAAATCTATTTGATTGATTTCAGTTTTACCCTTTTTCATTAAGATTTTTTTAATTTGATTAAATGATATTTTGGCATTTGATCTTCCATGCTTAGTATTTTCAGTATTGTTATAAGAAACTATTATATGTTTTGCATTAAGCTTTGTAATTAGATCTTGAAATTCATACCCAGCGTCTTTGCTGCAATATTTACTTTTTATATGTGATCTATCCATTTTTTTTGCTTTCCCAAATACATCTGGTTTATTCCACGAAGCTAGATTATCTAATAAATGATAAGTATCCGAATACTGTCTAGAGTTGTAGGGTGGATCTATATAAACCACGTCCCCTTTAATTTCATTGGCAAGAATATTTGCGTCCATACAATACACCTTATTATTTTTATTCTTTCTATAATCTATGTTTGGAGCTTGGAGCTCTAGTTTGCCTCTAGTATCAAGATTTTCTCTATAAGCATCGTAATGGCCTACAGTGTTTGCAATCCTGTCTGCCGCATAAATAAGTGATGTGATTAAAATAAATTTTTCATCAGAATTAGATGATATTTTTTCAATTTTTTCCCTAATAGCTCCAATTTTAATTGCATTATCTTTTGTAAAATATTTATTGCCAAAATTTTTTGAAAAATAATTTGCTTTATTAGTTTTTATTGAATTTAAAATCTCTATTTTTTTTGCAAGCTTATTTGGAGATTTAGTTATTTCAAAAAAAGATTTTGCTATTACGTAATTACTATAAAGTAAATCATTAGTAATAATTCTTACTTTATTTGAGTTAAAACTATTTGCTACTACGCTTGTTCCAGAAAATAAATCTATAAAAGAAGAATAATTTCCACATTTTTTTGTTACTAGTTCTTTGATTGAATTGAGGAGTTTAAATTTATTACCTAAATATCTTCTATTTTGGATATTAAAACTTTTCATGATACTGGACAAATTTATACCATATTTAATAGTTATATTAATAATTGTTAAAGTTCCTTATCTGAATTTTATACAACCCCTAAAATATGGAACAATTAGAACTGTTTGACTACAGAAGAGATCTTATTTTTGATTTTGAAAATCAAGTAGCACATTATTATGATATTCTTCATGAAACTAAAGATACGATCAGTTATTCAGAACATATAGATCCCAAAAAAGGATTTGCAATATGTGGCTTGGATTATGAGGAATATATCGATGTTAAGAAAGATAAACTTAATGGATTAAGTTATGATGATATACTTATCTTTCTTAAGAATTCAAAAAAAGAAGATAGGTTAGAAAAATATAAGAAATTATTAAAATTCAGAAATATAGATTTTGAAGCTGATTTATTTACTTGGAACAATAATGACTTAAATTAAACAACAATCCCAATAAAAAATTGTCACTAAAATTTTTTTTATTTAACTCTTTTTAGAAACAGTAAATTTAACTTTCTTATCATTGTGGTCTCGCCCAGTACCTGTTACACCACCATTCTTAATCCACTTTAACGTACCTGCAGCTCCCATGTTATTTGAACATGCAATTTGCCATGTTCCTTTTCCACCTTTTTGCAAAGAATAGGTGCCGTTACAAGTTCCATCATTATTTGGTAATGGTATATTTAATGTTCCTCTGTAATCTTTTTCATCAAAATTAACTGTTCCTGCAATTAAATCTTGATAACCTTCCCAACTTAAAGCAATAGATCTTTCACCCTTTAATTCATATTTTTTTACAGTTTTTTTTGTTTCTTTTTTTTTTTCAATTTTTTTAGGTTTTTCTTTTTTAACTAAATCATTTTTGTAAAAGCCTAGCTCAGTTAATTTTGCTAACATTTCTTGATCAGACCATTTGCTATTAAATGTAGATGCTTTTCCTTTTGCAGGGTTAATACCATTTTTCCATTTTACTGTTCTTTTAAAAGCAAATTTTCTACACTTTTTTCCAGTTTTACTCTCGCAAATTTTTATATCTTGTGATGCTGAACCAGGAGCACATCTACCTTCACCACAATACCAGTACATTGAATCTGTTCCATCTAATGTTACATAAAAATCTGCAGGTTTTTTTCTGTTTTTACCTTTAACAAACTTTATAAAATGTTTTGCAACTCTATCAGTTAGTTGAAGTTCTCCCTCACCCCAAATAGATCCCGCTTTTGACGAATTTGAGAATATAAAAAAAGTAAATACCAATAACCCAAATATTTTTTTCATCATAAAATTATATCATTATTTTTATAGAGTAAAAAGATTTTAATTATTAAATTCTACTTTCTCTAACAATGATAGATATAAAACTTTTGAAAAAATCAAATATTGGGCTATATCTATATCCATCAACATGTACATAGCCTGGAACTTCTAATTCAATTTTATTATCTCTATTTATAATTTTAAAAGTTACTTGATAATGTGCATTAACTGGTCTGTTTTCATACTCTTCAGAAATAAATGACCTTGTTGCTATGGGACCATCATATTGAGATGAAAGAGATAGATAAGGAAGAATAGAAATTGCTGATCGATCCAAATTTTTAGAAATTAGTTTAATTTTTTTATGTTCTCCATCAAAAGGAATAAAAACTGCTTTTTCATTTGTTTTGAATCTTTTAATCTCTTTTTCTTTTAGATAGCCTATTACATTTCCAGGACCTGATTTTATAACTCCAACCAAGGGCTCTAAGTTACTTACCCATTGATTGTTTGATAAATTTGAAAAATTTTTAATTTTACCATCAACTGGGGATTTGAGTAAAAGCTTTGATTTTATTCTACTTAAACCATCCAGCTCATCTTTAAGTGAGATTAATCTTTGCTGAAGTATCATATATTGATCTAAGTTATTTGATAATTTACTAATTCTATTAATTTTTGTTTTAGTAAGTTTTATTTTTCTTCTTACTTTACCTATTTCTAAATCTAATTCAGGTGATGATAGTTCAATCAATTTTTGTCCTTTTTTAACTACTTGATTTTTATCAACAAAAATTTCCTTAATTTTTGCGGGATATGGAGAATAAATTTTTGAATAATTATCTGAAACATAAACCGCTGGAATCTTTAATGAAGATTTCCATGGCATGAACAGGATTATAAATAGAAATAACAGAATAGAATAAAGTCTGATAGTTTGTTTATTAACTTTAATTTGAGACTTTAAATTATACCAATTCTTTATTTCATTAAATATAGGTCTTAAAATGAACCAATATATTTCTATAACAAATAATATAATTCCTAAAACTTTAAATGCTAAATGATAAACTAGAAAAGCAATTCCCAAGAATATAAAAAATCTATATATCCAAGTAAGCCAAGCATATAAAATAAAAGTCCAACGTCTTGAAGGATTTAAATCTTCAGGAGGCTTATGGTTAAAACCAAATAAAATTTCTCTTAATTGCCATCTTGCAAGTGCAAATGATCTTGGTTGTAAATTTTCTGCCTGTAACCAATCTGAAAAAACATAATATCCATCAAATCTCATGAAAGGACTTACGTTAATTGCTAAAGATGAAATCCAACTCGTTGTTGCAATAAAAAAAGCTATGCTTTTTAGACCACCATCAGGAAGAACTGCCCATAAAAAAGTTGAAATTAATGCAAGATGAAGTTCAGTTAAAATTCCTGCAAAATTTATTAACAATCTATCTTTATGATCTCTCAATCTCCAGGCATCTGAAGTGTCAGTATATAAAAACGGAAAAAATACCAAAAATGCAATACCTATAGATGAAACTCTACAGCCAAAATATTTTGAAACATAAGCATGACCAAGTTCATGTAAAGATTTTACAAAAACTAATGCTAATAAATATAATAAAAGTCCTTCAAATGAAAAAAAGTATAAAAAAGTTTTTAAAAAACTATCAAATTGTTGAGTAATTAAACAAATACCAATGAAACCTAAAATATAAATTATGTTTCTTATTTTCCTTCCACCAAGAGGTTTGGCATATTTTAATGTTTTTCCTAACCATTCATCAGGTTTAACTAAAGGAATTTTAAAAAAAAGATAACTGTGAATAAGAAAAAATAACCAATTTTTCTTTTGTGAATTTTTTTGATTAAGCAAAAGATTATCTTTTTGACCTCTTGGTTGAATAATCAAATTATTCAATTGAAGAAAATTAATAAACTTTTTAATTTCATCAACATTTGTATCAATACCCTCTTTATTTATTTTTCTTTCAAAGATTTTAATGTCATCTCCCCCACTCCAATTTTTAATTAATTTAAAAGCTGTAAGTCCAAGGGTGAAATATTTATTTCTTAAAGCATCGTATAAAAGCCATGCTGGTGATCCATCTTCTCTACTGTTTCCTCTCAGTATCTCTAAATCTTCTCTCAAATATGGTATTATCATATGCCGATTAATTGACGAATAAATGTAATTGGTTTTCTAAACAAATAATAAAATAGTATTGTTCTATTTCCATACACCTTAGCTGTTCCTCTTAATCCTATACGAGGTGTGTCTCTGTTTCCTTTAAAACTTGATATCAATTTATAAGAAAGAACTTCTTCGGGTGATAATTCAGGTTCGTAAGTTGATCTTATAATATTTCCTTTATAAGAACTCATAGGATTAATATCTAAAAAAATATTGGTATTAGCATCTTGATTGATCACTATAGAATCTTTTACAGGAAGCCATATTAAAAACTCAATGTTATTTGGATCAGCTATAGTTAAAATTTTTTCACCAACAGCTACTGGTTTTCCTTGCCAATCAGATTTTCTATCAACTATTACAACACCTTTTTTTTCAGAATAAATTTTAGAATTTTTTAATTTTCTCTCTGCTGATTTTAGCTCAACTCTCTTTAAATCGACTTGTGCAATAAGCTCTGCCAATCTCGATTTTTGTTCATTATCAGTGAATGAAGATTGTCTTGTTCTTAAAAGCTCTTTTTCAGCAACTTGAAGAGATTGTTTTGCAAGATTAAATTCATTTGATAGATCAATATCCTCTAATAAAACCAATAAATCTCCTGGTTTTGTTTGATCATTATTATTAGCAATAATCTTTTTTACCACTCCATCAAAAGGTGAAGTAATTAAAAATGGATTTTTTGCCACAACTTCTACAGGCGCCGTACTTGTCATTCGAACTGGAAAAAGAAATATTAATATAATTACTGATATTGTTATCCAACGTTTTTTTCCTGTAAAATTTTTCTTTAAAAAGTTTTTAATTGAAAAATTTGTTAAAAAAGTATTGTAAGCATGGCCATAAGTCCTAGATAAGTGTTGGACTAATTCATTTTCATTGTCATTAAAATTTTTATTTCTTGCAAGTAAAAGGTAACCCTGGAGACCTCGTTGAGGAGAAAAAATAGGTATACATAGTAAATACTGGGGAATATTTTTTGGTTTTTGTTTTTTAATTTTTTTTGAAAACTGTTCTAGATCAATGCTTTCAATTTCTTTTAAATCTTTTTTAGTTTTATGATTTATAACGCTTTCAACAAAAGTTACTAAAGGAGCAGTTCTATCAATTGAAGCTATATCTGATATTGCATTAATATGAAATTTATCTGTTGCACTTTTCAATAATAAAAATGACGTTGTGTAATCGATTATTTCTCTTGTTTCATTAACAACAATGAAATTCAATTCATCTTTACTTTTTGCTTCTCTAGTTTTTTTTTCTAGACTAATTAATCTTGCAATTTTAATATTTTTATCTTCGCTCAAAATTTAACAATCCCACTCATTCCTGGAATTAAACTCTCATATTTTTCATTAAACTGAGCTTTTAATTCTATTGTTTGACTTGCTGCATCAACTGCCGCTCCTAAACTAATTATTTTTGCATCCAATTCATCTCCTGTCTCATCAATTATAATTTTAACTGAATGACCTTTTTTTAACCAACTCAACCATTTACTAGGAACAACAACTGCAGCCTCTAAAAGTCCATCTCCGACAATATCCATGAGTGGTTGTCTTTGTTCTATACTAGTGAAAACATTTGTATAGACATCCATAACTCTACCATTGTAAGGCGCAACAATATTACATCTTTCAACATTTAATTTAGCAATTGTTAACTCTGCTTCAGCTTTTTTAAGCGCAGACTCTGATAATTGATATTGAAGTTCACCTATAGATCTCATGTCTAAAAGTTCTTTATCATTTTTAAGTTGGACTTGAGCACTCTTATGATCTGCTTTAATCACTTCTAACTGAGCATTATATAATTTACAGTCAAAACTTATTAATATGTCCCCTTTATTAAATGCATCACCCATAAGAAAATTAATTTTTTCAACTCTTGCTGCAATTTCACTTGAAATAGAAACCTTTTCAGTAGCAGTTACTAACGTTCTTGCTTCTCTAATATCTTCTTCGACAGTATTACTTGTATCATGAGTGTCAGCTTGAGCAAAATTTACTAATAACAACAAAATTATAAAAACTAATTTTTTCATAATTCAAATATAAGTTATTTTTTACAATCTATCTATTAATTGAGAGCCATAATCATCCCAGTTAGAATATTCCTTAGATAATTGAGATGATAAAGAGACAAATTTATTATCTTTATCTAAAACTTTTTCAACATTGTTAGCATTTTCATTTAAAAAATTTACTTTAATATCTTTTACTGAAATGTCTCCATTAGTATTCTCAATTATTACTTTTAAGTCTATAAATTCAACATTTTCTGGAGGAGTGGCAGTTATTTTACCTGTTTCTTGATCATAATTAATCCATTCAGGAAGTTCTTGTCCGTCTTTTAATACAACTTTAAAATTCTCATCCCAAGGAAGTTCAATTTCAAAGTTGTTGTTTTTTAATTCAGAGTCAAAATTTAAAAACTCGTCAGGATCAATGGTTTTCACAAAATCCTCAAAAGAATCGATATTATTTATGCTATCTGTTTTAATTTTATCTATTTGTCCACTTTCACTTAAAGAATTCAGTTTTATAGATCCATCATTTTTAACTTCTAGTTTATTTGCTCTTTCAATTTTTCTTGATTGTTTTAAAATTTCTTTATCCTCGGCAATTTTTTTGGAATCAATAACTACAGTTACTTGTTTCTTGTTATTATCATCGTCAACAGCGATTATCTTAAACTCCACCATCTTCATACCCTTAGGAATATCAGTTTTTGTTTTTCCTGTTTTTGGATTTATCTTAATCCAATCCGGTAAGGGGCTTCCATCTTTCATTTCACCATAGTACTTTTGAACATTTTTACCTTCGTCATTAAATACTTTAAATTTTACTTTGAGTGCTTTATCCGAATGTTTTGCTACAATTTTATCAACATAGATATCCATATCTTTATCTTTAAGTTCTAAAGAATTCGATTCTGCAACTAAATCTACAAGTTTCAGCCCCTGGTTAAATTCAGCTCTTTTAGCTAATTTGGATTTAGCTATCTTTAATTCTTTTTGCTCAAGTCTTTTTTCTCTTTTTAATTTCTTTAATTGTCTATCTTCTTCTCTCTTTTGTTTTTTTGCTTCTTTCTTTTCTTTCTTAGGTTTTCTTACTTCATCAGGATCTGGTTCACCTGTACCATCTCCATCGATTCCTGTTACTGTAAAAGTTATTGTTCCAATATCTATCGCTTTAGAACCAGCATTTGTTTCATCGTCCATAACTTTGTAAGAAAAAACATCTGTTGCAGTTTCACCTGCTCTTAAAGCAATTGTCGCTTCATTTCCTGTCACACTATATGTGTAAGCACCTGCGCTACCTATAGTCAAGTTACCATACGTACCTGATACAGCACTACCAACATTAGAATTAGCTAATGTTGATCCCTCTGCACCTGCACCAACTCCTCTAATCCCTAAAGCTGATGAGGCATCATCACTATCTGTATCATTTGTTAAAACATTTCCTGTGGCATCATCATCACCTGCTGTAATAGTATCTGTATTGTTGACAGCAACCGGTGCTGCGTTAACTGAAATAGTCATGGTATAAGTTGTTCCTTCAGTAGTTTCACCATCATAAGCTCTAAAATCAAAACTATCATCAGCTTCAGAATTTGCATCTGGAGTATATCTTAAATTACTAATGTTTGTTATTGTGTCGTTAACAGAGGGTTCTGCCCCATTGTTTATTTTTGTTAATGTTCCCGAAGATGGTAAAGATTTAATTTTTATACCAACATCATCATCTGGATCGGTATAATTGGTGAAATCGGAAGCAGCAAAATCTTTTCTAATATTCAATGAAGTTCTAGCTCCATGAGTAGCATCTGTATTATTTTCATTTATATAAACTGTTTCATTTCCTGCAGTGGGTGCATCGTTGACACCTAAAATTGTAAAAGTAATTGTAGCTGTATCTGTTCCACTACCGCCATCAGAAAGTGTATAATTAAATACGTCAGTTACACTATCACCAGTATCTAATGCATTAGCAGCATCCTTGTTAGCAACATAAGTATAGGAACCATCAGCATCTAAAGTTAATTGACCATATGTTCCATCTAAAGCCTGCCCAACAGTTCCAGCTGTTCCACTTCCTTCTGTACTACCAGTTCTAATTGCACTTACAGTTAAATTGGCATCACCATCAGGATCACTATCAGTGTGAGAACTTGAGCTTGTATCAATTACATCTCCTGAATGTTCACCAGTTGCATCATATGATCCTCCAGATTCATTGGCATTTGCACTATTTGCTACAGTTAAAGTACCTTCTTCAACAATTACCCCCACATCATTTTGTGCAACAGGATCATCATTTACTCCTGTAACAGTGATTGTTAAAGTTGCAGTATCAGTTGCTGTTCCATCTGAAATTGTATAGGTGAAAACATCTGTTACTGTGTCTCCTGCATCCAAAGCATTAGCTGCATCTTGGTCAGCAATATATGTATAAGTTCCATCAGCACCTAAAGTTAAAGTACCATACGTTCCTGTAACACTTGTCCCGCTACTATTATATGAGCTTCCAGCTGAAACATTTGAAGCAGATCCCCCATTAGGTTGAATAACAGTTACAGTAATTGAAGCGCTATCGTCTGCATCACTGTCATCTGCCATTAATAAACTTGAACCTGAAGATTGTGTGACTGAAAGACCTTCATTAACACTGTCCGTATCATCGACTGCTACTGGTGCATTATTAGCTCCTAAAATTGTTATTGTAATATTAGCTGTAGTCGTTGCAGTTCCATCGCTTAATGTGTAAACAAAAACATCAGTTACACTATCACCAGCATCTAAGGCTGCTGTGGCCGCATTTGCAACATAAGAATAAGAACCATCAGCTCCAATTGTTAGTGTACCGTGAGTACCTACTACAGATGTTCCGCTACTGTTATAAGAACTTCCAGCAGATACTGACGAATTAGTTCCACCACTTTTTTTAATTTGGGTTATGCTTAAAGAGGCTGAGTCATCAACATCACTGTCAGTATGTGAACCAGAACTTGTATCAATTACATCTCCTGAATGTTCACCAGTTGCATCATATGATCCTCCAGATTCATTGGCATTTGCACTATTTGCTACAGTTAAAGTACCTTCTTCAACAATTACCCCCACATCATTTTGTGCAACAGGATCATCATTTACTCCTGTAACAGTGATTGTTAAAGTTGCAGTATCAGTTGCTGTTCCATCTGAAATTGTATAGGTGAAAACATCTGTTACTGTGTCTCCCGCATCTAGGATATTTGCTGCATTTTGGTCAGCTATATAAGTATAAGTTCCATCTGCACCTAAAGTTAAAGTACCATACGTTCCTGTAACACTTGTCCCGCTACTATTATATGAGCTTCCAGCTGAAACATTTGAAGCAGATCCACCACTAGGTTGAATAACAGTTACAGTAATTGCGTCGCCATCAGTATCACTGTCATCTGCCATTAATAAACTTGAACCTGAAGATTGTGTGACTGAAAGACCTTCATTAACACTGTCTGTATCATCGACTGCTGAAGGAGCATTATTTGCTACTGCACCTTTAACTAAGATCCTAGCATAATCTCCACCTCCAGTATTTTTTGCAGCAACGTGAAGAGTTCTGTTGTCGGTGCCACCTACCGCAAACCAATCACCATTTTTTGAACTATCAGCGTTCCCGTAACCCCAGTATGAACCTCCACTATTTCTAAAATAACGCCATTTAATAGTTTCAAAACTCCTGTTTGAATTATTCAGGGGATCTGGATAAGTATTATTATTTGAATTATGAAGATCTACATTCCCTGTGTTAGAAGATGCTTTAACAGTTTGATCACCGTCAATTAGTATTCCAATAATTTCACGATCAAATATTACTTCAGCTATTTTATTATGTCTGTCGCTGTTGCTATTGAAATGTGAGTCTAATGATACCATATAAACATCCATTGGACCCTCGTCAGCACCAGCACTTGAACGCGTTGCTTGTAGTTTATAATCAGCAGAGTCAGTTGTATTAATTTCAATGTCATGCATACTATTATTCCACGAACCTTCACTTAAATTTCCTGTGGAAGCACTTCCACTGTTGTTAGTGCCGGGATGGTCAGGTCTTCTTGCTACTAAGCTACCACTAGTAATTCCTGTCTTTTCCAAAACTACTGTAAATCTACCTACTGCATTAGAATCATTAGGATCACCTGTACCGAATGTTCCTGAATTGTAAGTAATATAATGGTCTTGCCATATTTCATTATTGTTTGAACCACCTCCAGGGTTGTGATCTCTTGAAGAGCTAAAATCAAATGCATTTCTATCTGCAGTACCTGTAAAAGCAGCCATTGCTCCTCTGATAGATGTTATTCCATCTACACCAACAGTGACTTCAGCTGCATTTGAGGATTTGGTTGCAGTTCTATACATAGCAAGATCATGTTGATAATCAGTCTGGTTAATATTTTTTGTATCAATATGTCCATATGTGATTTCAAGTTTCCAGTCACCGCTCTTACCTGTAACATCATCTGACGCAGCAATATCTGCTTTAGTAATTTCTGAAATTTTACTTATTAAAGTTTTGCCACCGTCTGTACTTGCAACATTACATCCATAGAATAAAATATCTCCATCGTCAGTTAAACATTGACCAATCGATCTCAACGTTTGGTTGTATGATTGAATAGTATCATTTGAAAGTGTTGCATTTCCAAATAAAATTTTACCTGCACTACCATGACCTATTATATGTAAAGAGGAAACGTCACAATTTTTATCTAAAATATTTTCAATTTTCTTAAATCCATCTTCATTAGATTGAATTAAGTAGACTTCAGTGTCCTCATGAAAAGCATCTATTAATTTTTGATAATCTTGAACTTGAGAGTCTATAAACACAACTTGTTTTCGATCATTTCTTTTTTGATCTCTTACAACTTGATCAAATGGAAGTTTTTGTGAATTATCTTCAATTCTATTTTCTGAAAATTTTGAGATATTTTTAATATTTTTATTTAATAATTTTTCTTTATTTCTTTCATCAATGATGTCTAACGCTGTGGAAGCTCCAGCACCATCAAGCATAATTCTTTGTTCAAGTGCTTCTATGAAGATCTTTTTTTTATTATTTTCCATTTTTCGAAACTATAAAGTAAATGAACTTAATCAAAAGTACTGGTCATCAAAAAAACAATAATAGAAGTTTCAGAAAACATTGTATTTCATGCTTTAAATTTTAAAAAACCCATTTTGGGCACATATTGATTTCAATTTCTAGTATATATAATTATCAAATAAGGAATGATCACAAGGCCAATTATTATCTGTTTGGTATTTCTTGTTGCGTTAACTTCGTGTACTCGAAGTCCTAAAGAAATAACTTTTCAAGAAACCAAAGATAGAGTTGAACAGGATATTGTTAAAATAGAAAAAATTAAAAAAGACAATGCCTCTTGGGAAGATAATATTCAGATAGATTTATACACTGCAATTGCGCTCGCAATTAAAAATAATAAAGAATTAAAAATCAAACAATTAGAAACTGGAATAGCAAACAGACAAATTGATAAAGTAAAATTTGAAATGTTGCCTGCATTAGCTGCGAACGCTGGATATTCAGGAAGTGAAAGATATACAGCAAGCGCAAGTGCAACTGTTCCAGGCAATGATTTAGCGGGATCTATAGGTACTTCCTATTCTACCTCTAGAGAAAGAGATGTAAATAATCAAGACATAGGATTTACATGGAACGCTTTAGATTTTGGATTATCATTTATTAGAGCTGGTCAAGAGTCTAATAGATATTTGATAACTGAAGAAATGGAAAGAAAAGCAGAGCACAATATTGTTAGAGACGTAATAAGAGCTTATTGGAATACTATTTCAGCAGACAAACTAATTAAAAAATACGATCCATTATTAATTGAAGTTGATAAAGCTTTAAATGACTCACAAAAAATTGAAGAATTACTTTTAACAAAACCAATGGATGCTTTATTATACCAAAAAGAATTATTAGATATACAAAGAGCACTTCAATCTCAAAGAGAGATGTTTATCGATGCAAGAATTCAACTTGCAGGATTAATGGGGTTGCTACCTAATCAAAAATTTAATGTAGTTGAAACAGATGAACCCCTGACAATTTTAAATATGGATTTAGAAGGTATGGAAAAATTTGCTTTATATAACAGACCCGAATTAATTGTAAGTCATTATGATGAAAAAATATCCATACAAGAAGCAAAGGCTACGATGACTTCACTTTTACCAGGTCTTAATTTTAATGCAGCTTGGACACATTCTTCAAATGATCATTTAATGAATAAAACAAATCTTGAATATGGTTCAACAATGGGTGCAAATTTATTAAATGTTTTTATGTATCCTAGAATTAAAAGTATGAATGAAACAAATACTGAGGTAATAAGAGAAAAAAGATTAGCATTATCAATGGCGGTTCTATCTCAAGTTCATTTAGCTAATATAGATTACTCATTAGCTTTAGAAGAGTATGATACTGCAGAAAGATATTATCAAGTTTCAAGAAAAATAACTGAACAAATAAAGAATGCTCAAAAAATTGCAAGATTTGGGAATTTAGAATTAATAAGAGAACAGGCAAGTTTGTTAGTTGCAGAATTAAGATATGATATTGCATATTCTAAATTACAACATGCTATAGGAAAAATTTATACTTCAGTTGGTGTTGATATAACTAAAGAGACTGTAAGAAATATTAATTTTAAAGATTATGCCAACATCATTAAAAATAATTTTAAAACAAGTGGAAAGAAATATTACGCAAAAATAAAAAAACCTATCAAGAATCAGAATCCTATAGCAAAAAAAAATGAAGGCAATAGTAGCAGCCAATTTACTTTTTCTGAAAAAACTTTTGAACTCGAGGGAGAAGGAAGAGTTATTTATGATGCATTATTAAGTAATAACAAACCACTTCCAACATGGATTACCTTTTTACCATCACAAAAAACATTTCTTATAAATAATAATGAAAAAGATAATACTGAAGAGCTTAAAATAAAGGTCATTGCAAAAAATATTAACACACGTGTTGAAGATACCTTTACTTTATTAGTAGATCCTGAATTAAGAGCAACAAGACTAGAGAATGAAAAAAGGCTGGAAGAACAAAGAAAATTAGCAAAAAAGAGGAAAAAAGAGGAAATTCAAAGACTTAAAGAGGAAAAAATCCTCCAAGAAAAAAAAGCTAAAGAAGAAGCTTTATTATTAGCCAAACAGCGAGAAGAGGAGGAAATAAGAATACAACAAGAAAAAATTTTACTTGAAGAAAAAAACAAAGAAGAACTTTTAGCTAAACAAAAAGCTGAAGAATTAGAAATTATAAAACAAAAGGAAAAAGAAGAGCTGATAGCCAAACAAAAAGCCGAGCAATTAAGAATTATCCAACAAAAAAAAGAGGAAGAGTTACTTGCTAAGAAAGAACTTGAAGAATTTAAGATGAAGCAAGCTGAGAATATGAAAGTCTTAATAGCTCAAAGAACTCAGCTAGCAAATTTACCAGGCAATATGGATATACCAAATTTTATAAACTATTCAGATGATAATAAATTAAATTTAGATTTAGATTTAATTAAAGAATTAAAGACAATTGAGGCAAAAATAAACGACATAATGTTAAATCTTGATTTAGAAGGTAGAATGGAAATTGCCAAGAGTGTCATGGAAGATATTTTTAAATCAGAAACGAATGATACTATTAATATAAATTCTACAAAATATAAATCTCTGAATTACCAAATTAATAACCAAAGATTAATGCTTGAAAAGTTATTAAATCATTCAGAAAAATATAATTAAATATGAAAAAGAAGATCAAAAAAGCACTTCATGTTGAAAGAAAGCTTGAACTTAAATCAAATTCAAAAAAAATATCAGGAAATATTTTTTCAAAAAAAAAAATTATAAAAGTCAAATCCGGACAAAAGATTCAAGGTAAGATTGAATTAAAACCCTAGGTAGTTAACATTAATTATATAAATAAAAATTTACCCCAATCATAACTCTATCTTTTTTTCCTCCATAAACAGCTGAGTGTTTACGACTTGATGGTATAATCATGATCATGCCATTTGATGGCAACACATCTTCATCAGGCTCATAAATTTTAAAAATTCCTGGTTCATCACAATTTTGATCTCCAACTGAAAGATAATAAGTTAGACTAAATTTTTGTTGATCTAGTTTAAAGGTTTTATCAAAACTATTTAGGTGATGATGTGGAACAGATCCTCCACCTGCACCTAAAATATTAAAAAATGAATCAATTAGTAAAACATTTGAATTAGTTTCTTTATTAATAATATCAATTAATTCTTTTTTAAGATTAATTAAAATGGGATTATTATTATTTTCTAATAAATTATAATCAGAAGTTTTGCCATTTCCAAATAAAGGTCCTCCCTTAGTTTTATTAAGTTCCGTTGAATTAATTTCATATAATAAATCAATAAGAGCACTGTCAGGCTCTTTGTGAGTGATAAAAGGAATTTTATTAAATTTTTTTAATAAATCAGAACTATTAAATGTTTTGTCTTTACTTATACTAAGCTCATTTAAAATTTTAATTTGGTTTAATAAAATTTGTAAATTTTGATTAGCATAAATTGAATTTGGCTCCAATTTTAATGCTTCTTCAAAAGAAACTTTTGCATCATTTAAATCACCTAATTCTTGTTGAACTAATCCTAAATTTTGATGAGCAAAAGCATAATTAGGATTTAATTTGATTGATTTTGATAAAATCATTTTAGATTCATTTAATTTATCTAAATCTCTATGTTTTAAATCATCACTTAGCCTTCCTCTATCAAACAAAATTAATCCTAATAAAACATTTACTTCAAGAAAATCCGGATTTAATTTTTGAGCTATTCGTAGATTATCTTCTGCTTCTTTAAGCTTTCTAAGTTCTCTTTGTGCTCTAGCTAAATTAATATAAGCCTCTAAAAAATTAGCTTTTAATGAAGTTGCATTCTGATAACAAATTTCACTTTCATCAAATTTATTTAACTTATATTTTGTATTTCCTAATTGATAATGAGCAAGAACAAAGTCTGATTTTAATGAAATTGCTTTAGAAAGACTTGTTTCAGCAGCTTCTAATTTATTTTGTATTTTTAAAACTAGACCTAAATTAAAATGTATCTCTGCCACATCATTGGTCTTTAATATCTCTTTATAAATAAGAATAGCTTCATCATATTTTTTATTTTTTAATGCTTCATTGGCTTCTAATAATTTTTTTTCCATAATTAAATTTCAGTTCTAGCTATTAATCTCTCATAAAATAATCTTATGTAAATACCTAAGCTTAATATAGGTTTGATGGGCAATTTATTTGGTTTTTTTCTTTCCTCGATAATTCTTATTTCATTAGTATCCTGATTAGTTGCCATTAGAGCTATTTGTTCTCCAAATAATGTACCTGCACCGATACCTGAGCCAAAATAACTTCCGGCAACAAAAACTCTTTCATTTAATTTTTCAAAAATTTGTGAACCATTGCTACTTCTTGAAACAACACCTGACCAGCTTGATGAAATAATATCATTTGGCAGTGATGGAAAACGTTTTTTTAACCCAGTTTTATGAATTAAAATTCTATTATCTAATGTTTTTTGATCCATAAAATTAGGATTTCGATATTCACTAGTATTTCTTATTAAAATTCTTCTATCCTTTGTTAATCTTACCGTTGCACCCATAGGTCTAACAGGGAGTACTCCCCATTCTTTTGGTTTTCCAATTCCCTCATATTCTTTCTCTGTTAATTTTCTTGTAAGGCTGGCTGTAAGAGTTAAAGGAAAGTTAAATTTTTTTTTTACACCCATCGATCTCAAAAAAGCATTAGAACAAAAAATAATTTTATTTGAAATAATCTTATAACGATTTACATTTGACTCTATCTTGTTGTTAATTAGTTTCCATGAATTAAGATAAGAATTTTCAAATAATTCAACACTTTTAGGAAGAACGTCTATCATTGCTCTCACGAGTTTTGCTGGATGCAACAAAACTCCTCCTTTAGTATAAATTCCAGTTTTATAAAATTTGGTCCCTAGTCTTTTCTCTAGTTGAGTTTCATCAAGTATCTCATTTTTAAAATTTAGTTTATCTAATAATTTTTTAAATTTTTCTAATTTTTTAGAATCTTTACTTAATGAAGATGCAAAATACTTTCCTGCTTCATTCCAATCACAATCAACTTGATAGTCTTTAATAAATTTTTTTACAGTATTAATACCAAGATCATAAATATTAATTTTTTTTTGATAAGCATCTATGTCTCTTTTAAAGCTATAGCTATCATTTAAGGTGGTATCCACTAAATAACCTGAATTTCTACCGCTTGCTCCCTCACCAGCTAATTGAGCATCAATGATAATAATCTTATAGTTTGAATTTATTTTTGATAATTGTCTCGCTGCAGATAAACCAGTATAGCCAGCTCCAATAATCAAAAAATCGCATTTTTCATCCTTATTAATAGATTTAATATTTATTCTTTTTGGTAAATCGTTTATCCACCCACAAGTTTTGTCATTTATTAAATTCATTTGATTTATTTATTAATACATAAATAAGAATTATAGTAAAATTTATATACTTAAATAAAATGAAAAAAATCAAATTTATAATAATAATTTTAATTTTTGATTTAATAATTTCTAATCTATTATTTAAAAATCTACCTTACTGGAATGTTATTGAGTGGGAAAAAAAGTATTGGAGAATTTCGTCAGAAGTTTATCATCATGGAATTTTACCTAACATAGATAAATATGAAAAATGGGGTGGGCAATTAACTAAAAGAATAATTACTAATTCAATTGGATTTATTGACAAAAAGAATAGAGCAGTCTTAAAAAATAATCCAGAAAAAAAGAGAATTTTATTAATAGGAGACTCTTTTATTGAAGGGTCAGGTCTAAACTATAAAGATACTTTAGCAGGATTGTTAGATACACACCTAGGTAATAACTATGAGATTTTGAACAGTGCAGTTGGTTCATATTCTCCAAGTATTTATTTTAAAAAAACAGAATATTTTATTGATCAAGGTTATTCTTTTGATCAAGCTATTATATTTTTAGATGTTTCAGATATTTTTGATGAATTATTTATTAAATTTAACAAAGATGGAAACATTTTAACTTATGAAGAGAGAAAAAATCGAGGAAAATTAAAAACTAATTTTTACGCATTTGGAAGATTTTTGCGTGATAATACAGTTACATTTAGATTTCTAAATTTACTTTCTGATAAAACTGAAATTTCAAAAAATTACATAAAATTAAAATCAAAAACTGCTAAAAATTTAAATAAAAATTTTTTTGAAACTAATAGAGATGATGTCATGTTTTATAGAATGACGCATATTGATAGAGGATTTTGGACTTTTAATGATAAAAAATTTTCTGAGATAAAAGATGGATTACAACAATCTGAAAAATATTTAGAAAAATTGTTTAATCTATTAGAGAGAAATAATATATCTTCTACTCTAGTCGTGTATCCGTGGCCAACTCAAATCATATATGGAGATAATTATCATGAAAAATACTGGAAAAATTTTTCTCAATCTAGAAATATTAATTTTTTAAGTATGTATGATTACTTTAAATCTGATGATAATAAAAAATTTGTTTTAGATAACTTTTTATATGGAGATATACATTGGAATAAAAAAGGTACACAAATAATATTTGAAAACGTTATTAAAAATATTGAATTTTAGTCTAATTCAAATTGTTGTGTATAATCTTTTTTTAATTTTGGATCTTGTTTTTTTTTATTTAAAATACAATCACCGATGACTAAATAATCTAATTCTGTTCCCATAAAACAATTAAAGGCATCAGTTGGTGTATTAACAATTGGCTCCCCTCTCACATTAAATGAAGTATTAACTATTACTGGACAGCCAGTTTTTTCTTTAAACTTTGAAATTAAATCATAATAACGTCTATTAGTATCTCTTGTAACAGTTTGAATTCTTGCTGAATAGTCAACGTGAGTTACTGCAGGAATTTCAGATCTTTTAATGTTTAACTTGTCTATACCGAAAAGTTTTTTTTGTTCATCTGTCATTTCAATTTTTTTATCAGAATTAATATTTGCAACTAATAACATGTAAGGACTATCAACGTTCATATCAAACCATTTTGACAAGTCTTCTCTTAAAACTGATGGTGCAAAAGGTCTAAAACTTTCTCTATATTTAACTTTTAAATTTAAATTTTTTTGCATTTTATCAGATCTTGGGTCACCTAAAATAGATCTACCTCCTAAGGCTCTCGGACCAAATTCCATTCTACCTTGGAACCAACCAATTGCTTTTTCATTTGATAAGAGTTCTGCGCTTTGATCAATAAGTTCTTCATATTTTAAAATTTCAAAATTAGCTCCAATATTTTTCAATTCATTTTCTATTTCATCTTGATTAAAATCAGTTCCTAGATAAGAACCTTTCATATCATCTTTTAAATTGACTGTTCTTTTATTTCCTTGATCAGTATACCAAAGTGCTAATGCTGCACCTAATGAACCACCTGCATCTCCAGCTGCTGGTTGTATCCAAATATTATCAAAAATTTTCTTTTCTAAAATTTTTCCGTTTGCAACACAATTCAATGCAACTCCTCCAGCTAAACATAGATTATTGATACCATATTCTTTTCGAATAGATTTAGCCAAATCAATCATAATTTCCTCTGTTACTTTTTGAATGGAAGCAGCTATGTCCATATGAAATTGAGTTATCTTATCATTTTTTGGATCACGAGGTTTTTGACCAAATAAATCATTGAATTTTTTATTTGTCATCGTTAGTCCTGTGGCATAATTAAAATATCTTTGATCCAATCTGAAGGTTCCATCATCCTTAATATCAATTAATTTTTTTATTTTATCTTCATAAATTGGATTTCCATAAGGTGCTAAACCCATTAATTTATATTCACCACTATTTACTTTAAAACCAGTAAAATAAGTAAATGCTGAATAAAGTAATCCAAGAGAGTGTGGGAAATGAATTTCTTTTTTAATTTCTAAATTATTATTTTTTCCAACTGCAACAGTAGTTGTTGCCCATTCTCCTACTCCATCAGCTGTTAAAATAACAGCTTCCTCAAAAGGTGATGGAAAAAAAGCACTCGCTGCATGACTTAAATGATGATCTGAAAAATAAATATTTTGATCAGATTTATAACTTTTGTCATGTTCCTTAAGCTTGTTGAATAAAAAATTTTTTTGGAAAAGTTTTTCTTTAATCCATAAAGGCATAGCTTTAGCAAAAGAAACAAAACCTCTCGGTGCAAAAGCAACATAGGTTTCTAACAACCTCTCAAATTTAAGAAAAGGTTTTTCAAAAAAAACAATCTGATCTACTTCACTTAGTTTTAATTTTGCAAACTTTAAAACAAATTCAATTGCATTATGAGGATAATTTGGATCATGTTTTTTTCTAGTAAATCTTTCCTCTTGAGCAGCAGCAATTATCTTACCATTTTTTAAAATACAGGCTGCACTATCATGATAAAATGCAGAAATACCTAATATTGAAGTCACTTTAAAAAATAGTGTAAATAAATGGAGCTACTGCTGAACCTTGCGTTAAAACAATCAATCCACCAAATAAAACAAGAACTATTATTATTGGTAAAAGCCAATATTTTTTTCTTACTTTTAAAAATTCCCAAAATTCTTTTATAAAACTCATACTAAAATTGATTTTTCATTTTACTTTTTGGACCGGTTTTTTCAATCCAATAAGACTTATTTTCATTAAATTTTAAATTTAACACATCTTTACCTAAAATCCTCATTATAAAACCTGTTGGTGTTACAACTAAAAAAAATATTATTCCCATAATAATCGGAGAAACTATTTTTCCTAAAAGAATTCCAAATTTGAACCAAAGTTTATTTAAAGGGTTGAGTATTCTAGAATTAATTAATCCTAAAATTAAAAAAATTAAAGATATTATAAGAGACCATATTCTTATCTCTTCATTATGGATTAAAGGGTATAAAGCTATTAAAAAAAATACTACAAAAAAAACAATTCCAAAACTTCTATTAGAACTTATCTTTATATCATCCATTCAAAGATTTTTGAGGTTTCATATCCTTTTTATCTATACCAGCTACTCTAACTGGCTTTTTCATTGCATCTCTTCTAAATGGTTCGCCAAGTTCCTGGTTTAAGATAACTTCAATAAATGTTGTAATCCCTTTTTTTTGATCTTCACAAGATTTTTTTATTGCATTTGTAGTTTCTTCCATGGTTCTTACTGTTACGCCTTTTAATCCACAAGCGTCAGCAACTTTTGCATAACTTAGTTCAGGATCTAATTCTGTACCTATAAAGTTATTATCAAACCAAAGTGTTGTGTTTCTTTTTTCTGCACCCCATTGGTAATTTCTAAAAATAACCATTGTAATTGCTGGCCACTCTTCTCTAGCACATGAACTCATTTCATTCATACTAATTCCAAATGCTCCATCACCAGCAAAGCCAATTACTGGTGTATCAGGACAACCAATTTTTGCTCCTAATATAGACGGAAAACCATAACCACATGGACCAAACAATCCAGGTGCTAAATACTTTCTAGGTTTTTCAAAAGTTGGGTACGCATTTCCTATTGCACAATTATTTCCAATATCGCTAGAAATAATTACATCTTCTGGCATACCTGCTTGAATAGCTCTCCAAGCTTGCCTAGGAGACATTCTATCTGAGTCTCTTTCTCTTGCTTCTTTATTCCAAACTGTTCCTTCATCATCATCTTCATGATCTAAACTAGATAATTTTTGTAACCATGCAGATTTAGTTTGATGAATTAAATCTTTTCTTTTTTGTCTATCTATATCACCAGCATTCGAAGATAATTTTTCTAAAATTTGTTGAGCTACTAATTTTGCATCACCACTAATTCCAACAGTAACTTTTTTTGTTAAACCTATTCTATCGGGATTGATATCTACTTGAATAATGTTTGCATTCTTTGGCCAATAATCAATTCCATAACCTGGAAGAGTTGAGAAAGGATTTAATCTAGTTCCTAAAGCTAAAACAACATCTGCTTTTGAAATTAATTCCATAGCAGCTTTTGATCCATTATATCCTAACGGTCCAACTGCTAAAGGGTGACTCCCTGGAAAACTATCGTTGTGTTGATAACCTGAACAAACTGGTGAGTCTAATTTTTCAGCAAGTTTTTTTGTCTCTTCAATTGCTCCACCAATTACTACACCAGCACCAGATAAAATTACTGGAAATTTTGCCTTTGACAAAATATCTGCAGCTTTTGAAATTGCATCAGCTCCACCACCTTGTCTTTCTAATCTTACAATCGGCGGAAGATCAATATCAATAACTTGACACCAATAATCTCTTGGTACATTAATTTGAGCAGGTGCAGAACCTCTAATAGCTTTTTCAATCACTCTATTTAATACTTCTGCCATTCTTGATGGGTCTCTAACTTCTTCTTGATAGCAGACCATATCTTTAAATAAATTCATTTGTTCAACTTCTTGAAAACCACCTTGTCCCATTGTCTTGTTTGCAGCTTGTGGTGTTACTAATAATAACGGCGTGTGATTCCAATAAGCAGTTTTAATAGGTGTAACTAAACCAGTTATACCAGGTCCATTTTGTGCAATGACCATTGACATTTTTCCCGTAGCTCTAGTGTAACCATCAGCAATTAAACCACCATTAGTTTCATGAGCAACATCCCAAAAAGTAATTCCAGCATCTGGAAAAATATCAGATATAGGCATGAACGCTGATCCTATAATTCCAAAAGCATGTTCAATACCATGCATTTGTAAAACTTTAACAAAAGCTTCTTCTGTTGTCATTTTTGTCATTAATAGAACCTTTCTAAATTAGTAAATGAATAATTTTTTTAAAAATTAATTGTTAATTTTTGCGATTAATATATAAGATTTTACAAAATTCAAACAAACAAATCGACACTATATATAAATGTCTACAGATATTATAATTCACGACCAAAAAGACAATGTTGGCGTAGTTGTTATTGAAAAAATCACTCCAAAACAAGATTGCTCATGCTGGATTATGGAGAACGATAGTACAGTTAATATACAATCAATAGATGAAATACCCTTAGGTCATAAAATTGCAATGGTTGATTTAAAGGAGGGTGATACAATTTTAAAATACGGCCATGATATTGGTAAAGTTGTTAAATCAATTAAAAAAGGCGAACATGTCCATGTTCATAATGTAAAAACAAAGAAGTGGTAATTATATGAAAATCCCAAAAAGTTTTTTAGGTTATAAAAGAGAAAATGGAAGAGCAGGAACAAGAAATCATGTTATCATTCTTCCAGTTGATGATATTTCAAATGCTTGTGCTGAAGCAGTTGCTAACAATATTAAAGGAACAATTGCATTACCTCACTCGTATGGCAGACTTCAATTTGGAGCTGATTTAGAATTACATTTTAGAACAATGATTGGAACCGGCAGCAATCCAAATGTAGCAGCTGTGATTGTTATAGGAATAGAACCTAAATGGACAAAGAAAATAGTTGATGGGATTGCAAAAACTGGGAAACCAGTAGAGGGTTTTCATATAGAACGTACAGGAGATATTGGAACTGTAATGAAGGCCTCTAAAAAAGCACAAGAATTTGTAATGTGGGCATCTGAAAAACAAAGAGAAGAATGTCCAATTAGTGATCTATGGATTTCTGTTAAGTGTGGAGAATCTGATACTACATCAGGTTTAGCAGCTAATCCAACAGTTGGAAATTTAATGGATAAATTAGAACCACTAGGTGTTCATCTTTGTTTTGGTGAAACTTCAGAATTAACAGGAGCTGAAAAAGTTTGTGCAACTAGAGGAGCAACTAAAGAAGCATCAGACAAATTCATGAAAACATGGAGTTCTTATAATGATTTTATTTTAAAAGAAGCCACAGATGATCTTTCTGAAAGCCAGCCAACAGCTGGAAATATTGCAGGTGGTTTAACAACTATTGAGGAAAAAGCTTTTGGAAATTTTCAAAAAATTGGAAATTGTAAATTTGTAGATGTCTTAGAACCTGCTGAAGAACCTAAAAAAGGTAAAGGCTTATATTTTATGGACACTTCATCTGCTGCCGCTGAATGTGTAACTCTTCAAGCTGCTGCTGGTTTTAATATTCATTTGTTCCCTACTGGACAAGGAAATATAGTTGGAAACCCAATAGAACCAGTTGTTAAATTAACTGCTAACCCTTTAACGGTTAAAGGAATGGGTGAACATATTGATTGTGATGTATCAAAGATACTTTCGCGAGAAATGAATATGTCTCAAGCTGGCGATAAACTTATAGAAACTACTCTTAAAGTTGCAAATGGAAGATTAACTTGTGCTGAAGCTCTAGGTCACAGAGAATTTGTGATGACAAAACTTTACAGAAGTGCCTAAAATTACTTTGCTAGATTTGCTATATATTTTTTTCTCAATTTAGATAAAAATCTCCTGATAAAAGCAGCACCTATACCTAAAATAACTGCAAACAAAATTGAGAATAACCCATAAAAGAATGGCATATCGATAGAAAATTCTTTAATAAATTTTGAGAAAAAATTTAATTCAGAAGTTGGTGTTTTTATTATTGCATTGGAAATCTCTTCTGCAAAAAAAGTATCGTAAGCTATTGCAATACCAACAATCAGCAATAAGATTGCTAACAATGCTTTTAATCCATAACTTTCAATTTGCTCTCCTAATTTCTGACCAACTTGAACACCAATAATAGATCCAACAACTAATAATAGTACTAACATCAAATCTATTGAGCCATAATTAATTGAATGTAAAAAAGTTACTATTACACTTACAAAGATAGTCACAAACAATGAAGTTCCAGGTACTAATTTAGTTGGCATTTTTATAAGATAAATCATTGCTGGAACTAAAATAAAAGCTCCACCTATTCCCATAATAGCCGCTATAAATCCTACAACTAAACCAATTATAATTGGGGTAAAAATACTTTCATATAACTTGGATTTTGGAAATCTCATTCTAAAAGGTAAGCCATGTATCCAATAATGAACATGTAATTTTTTTCTTTCTACAATATTTTTTTTAGCTTTATCAATTTCACCCAGGCTCTCCACTAGCATTAAAGTTCCAATTATTGCAAGTATGTACATGTAAGCAAGTGAAATGACTGTATCTATTTTTCCAATTCCTTTAAAATAACTAAAAGTATAAATACCTAATGCAGTTCCTATAGAGCCACCAATTACAATCATAAAACCCATTTTATAATCCAAAGTATTTTTTAACCAATGTGTAGTAGATCCAGAGACAGATGTTGCTAAAATATTATTTGCTTCGTTTGCAACTGCATAAGCCGGTGGAACACCTAAAAAAATTAAAAATGGTGTCATTAAAAAACCTCCACCTACACCAAACAAACCTGAAAGAACACCGACCAGCGCACTTAGTAAAAGAATTTCGATTGGGCTAACAATAACTTGAGCTATAGGTAAAAAAACTTCCATCTAAAATAAAACTTCTTGTAAAACTTATTTAAATGTTAAAAAAGTTCCAACTAAGATAACACCCCAACAAGTAGCAATAGCTGAAAAAATTCCAGTTTTAATAAAAGTTTTTTTCTTATTTAATATTTTTTGAGGAATTTTTATATTTGAAAAGTGCATCTTTACATTCTCAATACACCCAGCAAAAAAATTGTCAAACTATAATTGATTAAAATAGTTTTTTTTTGAACTAGTAAATTGTGGCTCCAAAGACCTTAATCGCATCGTCCTCAACTCCTAAAACTAGTCTCCCTAAAAATTCTCCAGGAATTTTCTTATTTGTCTGTTTAATTAGAATAGTTATGTGTTCACCTCTCCTTAAGGTCCCAAATGGCTCATAAGTTTCATTTAAATTAGTAATAAGATCATTATTAGCCCACTGCTTTCCTAGCTCCACTTCATTTGCCCCAAACAACATTTGAGTTGAAAAATCTCTTGTAAAACTGCCATAATCTTTCATATTAGAGGATCTTACCAAATTTTCCCAAAATGGTTTTCCAATATCAAATATTTCTTCATCTGATTTAGATAATAGATCCATAGGTATTTAAACTTTATAATTTATTATGAGGCCTTTTTTTTCTCATTCTCGTCTACAATGTGGTAGACAGGAACTTTTTCCATCGAGAATTTTCCAGTTTTAGGGTCTCTTCTTGAAACAGTTAGACAGTGCCAATTTTCATCATCTAATTTCATATGATCACCTCTGTAATAATATCCAGGCCAACGTGTTTCTTCTCTAAATAGAGTATGTTCCGTTACACATTGAGAGGTCAATGTTCTATGTTTAAGTTCCCACGCTCTCATCAATTGATGATAATCCTCTGCTCCAACCTTTTCTAAATCCTCTTGAAGCCAATCTAAAAGTTCCAAAGCTCTTTTAAGCATATTGCCATTAGTCATATAATTTGACGTAATCCCACCGACATATTCATCCATAATTTTTTGAAGTCTTTGCAAACCTTGTATTGGAGAAATGTAGCTTGGTGAAACAGTTCCACCTGTGATTTCATTTTGAGCAACAGTGAAAGTTTCTAAAGGCTTGTAAACAGCTTTTTTAAAATCTTCACATTGTTTATCTGATACATTAATTCCGTCTGCTTTTTGATCTTGAATATATTTTACAGCTGCTTTTGCCGCTAATCTACCTTCAGTAAATGAGCCAGAAGAAAATTTATGAGCACTTCCACCCACTGTGTCACCTGCTCCAAAAAGTCCATCAATTGTTAACATTCTATTGTATCCCCAAAAATATTCTGGTGGAGATAAATCTTCAGGACCACTTACCCACGCTCCTGAACAAGTAGCATGTGAACCCATCACATAAGGCTCTGATGTTGTTAATTCAGGATTAGTATATTTTGGATCAATATTTTGTGAAGCCCAAACTACAGCTTGCCCAACAGTCATTCCTAAAAAATTTTCCCAACCAACTGTCTCTAAATGTGGATCTTGAAAAGCTTCTTTTGTAACCATATGAATTGGTCCACCACCTGCAGCTACTTCTTGAATAAAAGCATGATTTCTCAAACATGTTGGTGTTGGATGATGATCAATATACTCACCAACTAATTCTTTAGTTTGATCGTACCATTTTTTTTCATAATTCTCGCCATTAGCATTTTGAGTATAAGTTTTTAAATGTAAAAAATATGCTCCAACTGGACCATATCCATCTTTAAATCTGCATAAAACAATTCTGTTTTCCATTTGAGTCATTTTTGCACCTGCTGCTATTGGTAAAGCATAAGCTGAACCATTACTCCATGGTGCATACCAAGTTCTTCCCATTCCTTCTCCAACTGCTCTCGGTTTAAAAATATGAGAGGCCCCACCTGCTGCAACGATTACTGTTTTTGCTCTAAATACATGGAAGTCACCTGTTCTCATATTAAAACCAACAGCTCCACCAATTCTATTCTCTTTAGCTTCATCCATTAAAAGATGAGTAACCATTATTCTATTATAAATTTTATCTGCAGATTTTTTAGCAGCCTCAGCAACGATTGGTTTATAACTTTCACCATGGATCATTATTTGCCATTTACCTTCTCTTAAATATCTTCCAGTCTTTTCATTTTTCATCATTGGAAGACCCCATTCATCAAACATATGAACGGTAGAATCTACATGTCGTGCCATGTCATAACCTAAATCTTCTCTAACCATTCCCATTAAATCATTTCTTGCATATCTTACATGATCCTCAGGTTGATTTTCATCCCATTGCATACCCATGTAACAGTTAATTGCGTATAAACCCTGAGCGACAGCACCACTTCTATCTATGTTAGCTTTTTCTACACAAACAATTTTTAAATCTCTTCCCCAATGTCTTGCTTCAAAGGTTGCTCCTGTTCCAGCCATTCCACCACCGACTACTAAAACATCGCAATCCTCAAAATGAGTTTTGTGTTTTGCCATTAGTAGTAAACTCCTTTTTTAAATGATTCTTTTGGCACTGCAGGTAATTCTTTATTTGTATTTAACCCTTCAGGTTCACTATATAATCTTTGTGAATTAATTTCTCCTTGATTAGGTGTATCACCCTCTGCAAGTTTAGGAATAAATTTCCCCCAAGGTTTTGTTGTAATTGGTGAAACAAAGTTTTTTTCTGTACCATTTCTAAATTTTATTTTCCAAGAGATTGTTCCTTTTTCCTCTTCTCTTCTTACTCTTACACTATGTCCCATTGGAGCAAAATCAGCATAACCTCTAACATCAATTGCATGATTTGGGCATGCTTTAACACAAGAATAACACTCCCAACAAAAATTTGGTTCAATATTTTTTGCTCTTCTTATGTTTTCATCAATGTGCATAATATCTGATGGACATATATCTACGCAATGACCGCAGCCATCACATCTAGTCATGTATACAAAAGTTGACATATTTTTAATTTTCTCCCTTTTTAGTTATCATATTAATAATGTTTTGGCTCTTCTCTTTTTATACCCAGGCCAAATTGCTCAGGTGCATCAGCTGGGGGAGGAAGATTATCTCTAGACCCATCAGCTTCAGCTAAATTTTTTTGTATTGCAGCTCCAGGTTTATAAAACATATGAGCAAATTTTGACCAATAAACTCCCCCAAATAAAATTAAGTTTGAAGCTACAAATAAAGTTAAAAATAAATAAGATAATCCTACTTGACCATTAAATTGTGTAAATGACCAAGCTAATCCAAAAGTAGAACAAGCTAATAATGCTAGCACAAATAAATCCGCTTTAATAATTCTATACCAAGGATGAGCTTCTGCAGATACGTCTACTCTTAAAAAAAACCAAAACCAAAATCCACCTAGACAAGTCAAAATAGCTCCAACATGCCAAAGCATTGACCAAGTTTCAGAGCTTGGTTTACCTGCACCTGTGTAACAAAAAACTAAAATAGCTGAAGATACCCAAAATAATATTGTACCATACATGCCAAGCACATGAGCTAATCTTCTTTTTCCAAAACCTAACTCCGATGTTGTGCCAATATCTACAACAGTTGTTTTTGCAACAATTGCTGTTTTTTCTCCAATTCCTAATTTTTTTGTTGCCGATAATTTTGCTTTTTTTGCGTTTTCAAAAAAGTATTTAAGATTTTTGTGATGAATCATTTGAATAATAGTCCCTACAGCAATTAATAACACCATAGCTATTATAAAATATTGCATTGCAAGTGGTGATACTGTTTCTGCCAAGATAGAAAAAGGATTATTATTTAACATTTCCGCCTTTGGTTAAATTTTTAGAATTATTTTTAAAGTTTTATATATAGTTGAACTAATAGTTCAACCTCAAACTCAAGTCAATTTGTCTTTAATAACAGCCTATTTCTGTCTCTTATAATGTTGTTTGTTTGGTATGACAGATCTTACTCCACCCTGGGGATTCTCAACATCTCCAACTCTTCTTGGAATTAAATGAATGTGACAATGAAAAATCGACTGACCCGAATCTTTTCCAATATTTGTTCCAATATTAAAACCTTTTACTGATTGATCTTTATTAATTATTTCATTTTTGACGATTTTAATAAGTTCATCGCATGCTATCAATTCATTTTGAGATAAATCAAAATAATCTTTAATATGTCGTTTGGGGATAATAAGACAATGATCTTTTGAAACTGGATAAGAGTCATAACTTGCATAAGCCAAATCATTTTCGTGGACAACTCCACTCTCTTTAGTATTACAAAATAAACATGGATTATTTGGATCTCTCATAAATCTAAAATTTATAGTGATTACATTTATTCACAGCTAATTTATAATATTTAGAAAATTCTTTAAATTTATTTAAACTTTTTCTTTTCCAAGCAATATCTTTAATTGATTTTACTGAGGTAACACCCTTACCTGAACCAATTAGAATTATTTCGTCATAATTTTTTAATTCTTTAATCAAGATATCTTTTTTTATAATTTTTTTTATTTTAGATTTAAAAAACCTATACGTATTTCCTTCATAATAGTCTTTAATTGGACTAAATATTTTTTGTTTTTTTACAAACAAAAGATTTGAGGTTCCTGTTTCTAAAATTTTATTATTTACCACAAGGCCGATATCTGATCTAGAATTATCTAATTTTACAAGGTGAGATAAAATTTTTTTATATTTTAGATTTTTATATTGTGGTTTTTCTCTTCTTAAATTTACTAATTTTAAATTAAAATCTTTTTTAGGTTTTACCCTTTTTCTTAAAGATATTGATATAATTTGTTTGTTTAAAGCAATTCTCAAAAGGTGATCATATTTTTTACCTTTTGATAAATTGATATTCAAAATTTTTATAATATCTTTTTTAAGAGTTTTCTTTGTTATTCCATAAATTTTAAGTGATTTAATCAAATTTTTTAAATGATTTTCCAAAAATAAAATTTTTGCAGGTTTTCCAAAAATCCACATTGTAGTAAACACACCATGATCACCCCATAAATCTTTAAAATTTATTTCTCTTAAATTTTTAAGCTGATAGGATTTTTTTAATGAGTAAGTTGCCATTGATTGTTAAAAAAGACTCAGGGTGAAATTGAAATCCATATATTTTCTCTTTATTATTTTCAAAAGACATTGCAACTTTTGATTTTAAACATCTCATAGTTATATCAAAATTATCAATTTTAAAAGGTTCTTTTAATTTAAGTGAGTGGTACCTTCCTACTTTAAATGTTTTTCCTTTTTTAAATAAAGATTTATCACTAACAACTTTTATATCTGATTGAAATCCATGATATATTTTTTTTTGTTCAATAATTTGAGCTCCCTCACAAAATAATATTTGTTGAAAACCTAAACATATTCCAATCATCTTTTTTTTTCCTTTAAATTGTTTGTAAATTTTAGAAGTTGTTGGGTAATTTCTTGGATTACCTGGCCCAGGTGAAAAAACTATAACACTGGCTTTTTGAAGTTTTTTTTTATTTATTTCATTATAATTATCACACTCTACTTGATCAAATAATGAAAATTGATGAACTACATTATGAGTAAACGAGTCATTATGATCTATTACGTAAATCATTTAAATAAATCTATTAATGCTTTTGCTTTAATATAATTCTCATTAAATTCGTGTTGAGCATTACTATCTACAACTACTCCTGAGGCAACTGATATTTCAGAAATATTCTTAAAATTTAAAATTGATCTAATAATAATATTAAATCTCATATCTCCATTAAATTTTATATATCCAAAACTACCTGTGTAAATATTTCTGTTTTCTTTTTCTTGCTTATTTAAAAGATTTAAAGTGTTTATTTTAGGACAGCCGATTACTGACCCTCCGGGCATCATAGCTTTTATAATATCTTCATTTTTAATATTCTTTTTTAATTTACCTTTAATAAGACTTACATAATGGAAAAGATCCTTATACTCCTCTACAGTTTTTTGTTTAGATAATTTTACTGAACCAGGTTTACATATTCTTGATAAATCATTTCTTTCCATATCAACAATCATGTTGTGCTCTTTTGTTTCTTTAATATTTTTTCTAAAATATTTTAGTGCCTTTATTTTATTTAAAGATTTAGTTTTTTTTACTGTTCCGGCTATTGGTTTTGTAAATATACTAACACCCTTTTTAGTTATTAAGTTTTCTGGTGAACAGCTTATGATTGAGTAATTTTTATCTCTAATCATGAATGCTTCTGGAGCTAAATTAGTTTTTGATAATTTAGAAAAAAAGTTTAAAGGATCTATCTTTGATTTTGTTTTATATTTAGTACAAATTTTAATTTGATATGTTTCTCCACTTTTAATCTTTTTTTTAAATTTATTAAAAATTTTATTATAAGAATATTTATTTATATTAATCTTAAAACTACTATTTTTATATCTATCTTTATTTTGATATTTTAAATTATTACTTAAACTTATCTTTTTTTCAGGTTTATAAAAAATTCCCTTTGGAAATTTAATACTTTTTTGTTTTGGTATTTTTACACTGATAAGATTGTTAAGTATTTCATAACCAAAAAAACCAATATAAAGATCAGTATTTCTAGAGTTATTTTTATGTTTTTTATTTAAAAAACCACTAATATTATAATTGTTAAGAATAATTTTTTTTGAAAAATTTGTAAATAAATCAAATCCTTTTTTTGATTTATAAATAATGTACGGCTTACCCGAATTATGTACCTCAGCTAATTGGTTTCGTTTATTCAATTTACTCTGTTTTTAATCTTAAAACTGGTTCTTCCTTAATAGGTAAATGTATTATTGCTGCGAAAACAGATAAAGCAATTGCTAAATACCACGCATAATCATAAGAGCCATATAGATCATGAAATAAACCTCCTAAATATGCTCCAAAAAAAGATCCTATTTGATGGCTTAAAAAAACTATTCCATACAAAAGACCTAAATATTTTGTTCCAAATAAATGTGCCACTATCCCGCTCGTGGCTGGAACAGTTGAAAGCCATAAAAATCCAAAACTTGCACCAAACAAAAATGCACTAATGTTACTAGCTGGTGTGAAGATAAAAAGAATGATTGAAATACCTCTTAAAAAATAAATTCCACTTAGGATTATTTTTTTACTCATTTTAGCTGAAAGATAGCCGCTCAATAGTGAACCAAAAATATTAAATAAGCCAATTAGAGATAATATTGCAGCTGCAGTCCAACTTTCTAGACCTCTGTCTATTACATATTTTGGAACGTGCGTTCCAACTAAAGTAATATGAAATCCACATACAAAAAAACCTGATACAAGCAAAATATAGCTTTTTGTTTTAAAAGCCTCAGTTAAAGCTTCTTTAAATGATTGATCTGATATTTGTTCCGCACTTTCAGCTTTAGATGGAGATCTAACAAAATAAGCTGCTATTAAACCTGTTAATAAGAATAAAAGAAAAATAAACAGAGTATAATTCCATCCAAATTCTCTCAAAGAATAATTAGTAAAAATTGGTGATAGAAAATAACCAAAAGAACCTATGGCAGTAACAAAACTCATTGCGATTGTTCTAGTTGATAAAGGAAAATGCTTACCAACAACTGACATAGGAATACTTATAGCAGTACCACCTAAACCAATACCTATTAATAAACCCATATGAATTTGAAAAAAAATTCCTGTATTTGGTCCTGTATATAAAAAATAGATACCTAGAGAATAAAATATAAACGCAGAAATTATTGCTATATGACCACCATATCGATCAGCCACTGCTCCAAAGATAGGACCAGTTAAACCCCACATAAGCATTTGTATACCAATTGCAAAACCAAATGCAGTATTACTAATATTTAAACTTTGATTAAAATCTATGAAAAATAAACCAAAAACCTGTCTAACTCCTAATGAAATCAAAACAACAAAACATGCGGCAAATAAAGTGATAATTGCTGTTTTAGATTTAAAAAAATTTTCTGATATCATTTTAGATGTTTTAACGCTTGTTTAATATCTGCAATCAAGTCGTTGGGTTCTTCAAGACCTATATGTAATCTAACAAGATGTTCATCTTTTGCTAAATTCATATATCTTCTCTTCCCAGTTTCTCTAAACTCTTGATGTAAAGCTAAACTTTCAAAACCACCCCAGCTATAACCATAACCAAATAATTTTAATGAATTCACAAATTTTCTTACTGAATTTATATTTTTTGATTTAATCTTTAATCCCATTAATCCTGAGGCACCTGAATAGTATTTTTTCCACATTCTAAAATTAAAAGAATCTTTTTTAAAAGGATATAACAATTTAATTTTTTTATTTTTTGAAAGAAAAGCTGCAACTTTTTTAGCATTTTCTCTATGTCGATCTAATCTAACATCTAAAGTTCTAAGACCTCTAGTAATCAAATAAGCATCATCAGGACCTAATCTTAAACCAGTAATTCTCTCAGCTTTTTTAACTTTTTCAAAAACTTTTTTATTTACTGCTAAACTCCCTCCCATTACGTCAGAGTGACCTGAATAATATTTTGTTGCTGATACAATTGACATATCAAATCCAAGTTTAATGGGTTTTAAAAAATATGGTGTTCCCCAAGTATTGTCTATAGCTGTAAAAATTTTATGTTTCTTTGCAATTGAAATAATTTTACCCAAATCTTGGAAATCAAATGTATTGCTGCCTGGATTTTCTACAAAAATTAATTTAGTTTTTTTGGAAATATTTTTTTCTAAAGTTTTTAAATCATGTGGATTATAAAAAATAGTTTTAATATTAAATTCTTTCAAGTAATCTTCAGTTAAAATTCTTGTTGGACTATATACAGGATCAGCAACCAACATCTCATCTCCAGGTCTAACCACACTAAAAATTGCTAAAAAAACTGAACCAAAACCGGTTGGCGTAGTAAAAACATGATAACTTTCCTCAAGTTTGGTTAATATTTTTTGTAAAATATGCGTTGTTGAAGTTCCCTGTCTACCATAATCATAATGTCCACCTGTTGGGTTTTTTTGTGCTTTAGCTTGCGTCTTTCGAATATGCTTCATTGACTTAAAAATAATTGTAGAAGCTCTTACTACTGGAGGGTTTACAGACTGATTATGAAAATCTTTAGCAGTATGCTTTAAGAATGTTTTAAAAGATTTTACCATAAAAAAATTGATATGCTTTAAGGACAATGCTATATCCAGGCATTAATTTCAATTATAAAAAGAGGTTAGAATGGGTTATCCAAAGAAACATAGAGGCCGAAGAAAAATGGGCTCAAAAAAAAGAAGAGCTAGAAAAAAGAACAAAAAGAAATAATTTTTCTATATAAAATATGGCCAATATTGATAAAGTAAGGTCAGTTTCTATTTGGATATTCATAATTCCATTTTTTGCAGTAAATACTTGTTTAATAATCGTAACAAATTTTCATGAAATTTTAGAACCTGGGGTACCCATCAATCCAACTTTTCCTTATTTTGATGGTGAGGTATCAATAAGTAGAACAGTTAGAGATTACCCTTTGTATTTAATTTTTAAGCCAGCAATGTTTATTACATCATTTTTATTAGTGCGTTATTGGTTGAATACAAAAAAGATAATAAATTTTTTTGATGAAAATTATATACATACTAAGAAAATTATTTTTTTCGGAATTAGTTCTGCTATATTGCTGTCAATACACTCAATTTTTTTAGGTATAAAATTTGATAATGATCTTTATAAACTTTTTAGAAGAGTTGTTATGTTATCATTTATTATTTTTGAATTAATTGCTCAAGCATACCTTATTAATTTTTTTTATAAATTTAAAAATAAAATTATAAACTTTATTAATGAATTTTATTTAAGATTAAAACGAATCTTGATAATAACTTTAATTTCAATTTCGATTATAGTTCTACCATTCTTACCTTTTGATAATTTCAAATTTTTAAAGCATGCAATAGAATGGAATGTTTTTTTAGGAGTAATTATATTTTATCTTTTAACTTTTTTAATGTGGAAAAAAACTAATTAGATATCCAGCCACCACCTAAAACTTTAAAACCTAAAGAATCTTTGCTATAAAATACACAAGCTTGACCAGGAGAAATACCATCTTCAGGAATTTTTAATTCAACCAAAGCTTCATCATCATTTTTAAAATTTATCTTAGCTTTTAAAAGTTTTCCTGTCGATCTTACTTTTACTAAAATTTCTTTTTCGAAATCTTTATTATCAGACAATAAATTTAATCTATTTAAGGAAATTATTTTTTTTCCAAGTTTTTCTCTTGGTCCAACAATAATTTCATTTTTTTCAGCATCTATTTTAATTACATACAAAGCATCTCTGTCTGAAACTTTTATCCCTTTTCTTTGTCCAATAGTAAAATTAATTATACCATCATGAACTCCAATTACTTTCCCATTAAGATCTTTTATATTTCCTTTTTTATAAGAATCTGGTCTAAATTTTTGTATAACAGATGCATAATCACCATTGGGAACAAAACAAATATCTTGGCTATCTGGTTTATCGGCTACATTTAATTCCAATTTCTTTGCAATTTCTCTTGTCTCATCTTTTAGCATACCTCCAAGAGGAAATCTTAAATAATTAAGTTGTTCTCTTGTTGTATTAAATAAAAAATAACTTTGATCTCTATTTTCATCTATGGCTCTATACATGTTTGTTTGGTTGTCCGAAGTAACACTTTGTACATAATGACCAGTAACCATTGCATCAGCTTTTAAATCTTTAGAAACTTCAAATAAATCCCTAAATTTAACTGTTTGATTACATTGAACGCATGGAATTGGTGTTTCACCTTTTAAATAACTGTTTACAAAGTTATCTATAACTCCTTGCTTAAATTTATTTTGATAATATAAAATTTTATGTTCGATGCCTAGTTTATGCGCAACTCTTTTTGCATCCATAATATCTTGTCCTGAACAACATTGTTTCGATTCAGCGACATCCTTTCCATCATCATATAATTTTAATGTTATTCCTATTACATTAAATCCATCTTTTTTCATCATGCCAGCAACTGTTGAAGAATCAACGCCTCCTGACATTGCTACAACTACTGTTGTATCTGAAGGTTTTTTATTCAAACCTATTGTATTTAATTCATTATTCATTTGATGGTATTTATACCTTTTTCTATTATAAGTTAAATTAAATGATTTTCGATTTTGAACCAGGTGACAAAGTTATAAATCCAGCGGATAAAGATTGGGGAATAGGACAAGTTCAATCAATAATAAAAGATAAAGTGACTGTAAATTTTGAAAATGTGGGAAAAAAAGTAATCAATACAAAAAATATAGAGCTTATTAAACTGAATGATAGAAATTGATATTAAAAAAATTGTAGAGAGCTTAATAGATACTTTTTTAGAAGCAGGAAAAATTTCTTTAGAACTAAGAAAAAAAGGTTTGATTAAAAAAATTAAATCAGATAATACGCCAGTTAGTAATGGTGATTTAGAAGTTAATAAGATTATTACTCAAAAAATATCTTACTTAAATCCGTCAATTCCTATTATTTCTGAAGAAACTTCTGAAAATAGATTTAAAAATGATCTTAATGATTTTTGGTTAATTGATCCAATTGATGGAACTTACGATTATATTAATGATCTTGATCAATTTACTATTAATGCAGGATTAATTTTAAATAAAAAACCTGCGGCAGGTTTAATATTTGCTCCCGCCAAAAATAGAATGTTTTATTCTTATGGGGACCAACTTGCTTTTGAACTTATTGAAGGTGAACCGGTAAAATTAAATTGTTCAAATAATTTTGATAAAGATCAAATTAAATTTGTCTCTTATTCAAATAAATTGAAACCAGAAATTGAGAAAATTCATAAAGATTTAAATGTAAAAAAATTTATAAAAATGAAAAGTTCATTTAAATTTTGTGTAATTGCTTCAGGAGAATTTGATGGTTATGTTGCTGAACCTAGAGCTTTTGAATGGGATATAGCTGCTGGTCATGCAATTCTCAAACATGCTGGTGGTAGTGTAACCGATTTTAATGGTAAAGAAATATTTTATGGTAAAAAAGATTTCAAAAATACAAGTCTTATCTTAAAAAGTAAAAATATACTATAATGGATGAACAATTAAGAATTATATTAATTATAATTATTTCAGTTTCAATATTTGGATTACTTGTTTTTGTTTTTGTGCGGAATTATATTAAAAATAAAATTGATTTATTAGTAAAAAACGAAAAAAAAAATAAATCAGAGTAATCTAATTATTTTTAAATAATCATCTTTTTTAATTTCCATCACTTTTTTTGATGTTTCAAAATCAAAACCATTTCTTGCTAATAAAGAAATATCTTTTTTATAAAATAAGTATCTATTATCCTCTATTCTTGCTGGACCAATTCGTTTTTTTTTACAAAGCTTAATAGCTGAAAAAAAATCTTGTTCTGAATTTTCATCTGTAATTTTATTAACTGTATCTTTAATAAATTCATTATTTATTCCCTTATTAATTAAATAATTTCTTATTTTATTGATTGAATTTCCTCTTTGGATCATGCTTTTTGCTTTACTTTCTGAATAAAACTTATCATTTATAAATTTACTTTTCTCTAAATCAGATAAAACTATATCAATTAAAGTTATTACATCCTTTTTTTTAACATTTGACACAGAGATTTTAAGATATTTCTTTAAAAGGTATGTTTTGAGTTGTTGCTTAGACGGAGCATATTTTTCAACATAAGCTAAAGCAAAGTTTCTCATTTCATCAACAGTTACTTGTAATGTTTTTTTTTTATTTCTTATAGGAATCATATCTAGATTTAATATAATATATTTTAAAATGATCGAACAAATTTATAATTATTTTTCAATTGAAATGCTTTACTTCTGGGTAAATTTAGGTGTTCTTCCATTTTGGTTAATTTTAATTTTTGCTCCTCAATCTCATATCAGTAGAATTTTTGTAACATCTATTTTTCCAATTTTAATATTAAGCGCTGCTTATATATTTGTGCTTTACAAATCTTATTTGAGTTCTTTTGATTTTGTAAATAATTTTAACCTATATTTAGGAATAGATAATATATCTAATTTATTTTCAAATAATAATTTCTTAATAATGTTTTGGATACATTTTATTGCAATAAATCTTTTTACAGGAGGTTGGATTGTAAATGACTCACAAAAATTTCAAATAAGTAAAATGCTTTTGATTATTCCTCTATTAACCACTTATTTAATTGGTCCATTAGGTTTAATCTTATATTGGTTGATTAGAATCTTTTATGCAAAAAGTATAAATCTTTATGACTAAATCAATTGATTTTTATTTTGATTTTATTAGTCCTTATTCCTATTTAGCTTACAAAAAAATTGATAAACTTGGTAAGGTTAATATTAATTATAAACCTATATTATTAGGCGGCCTTCATAAACTCGGGGGTATTACTGCGCCTGCATTTAATGAACGTAAAATGAAAAACATGAAAAATGATTGTGAGTTGGTTGCAAAAAAAAATAATATTCAATTTAAATGGAATACAAAATTTCCAATCAACTCATTATCCTTAATGAGAGGATATCTAGTTGTTGAGCCAGAATTAAAAAAAGAATATTTCAATAATTGTTTTGAGGCTTACTGGAAAAATAATATTGATATTTCAGTTGAAAAAAATATTAAAGAAATTTTAAAAAATACAAATGTAGATGAAATTAATTTTTTTAGAAAAATATCACTTGAAAAAATAAAAGAGAATTTAAAGGAATTAACAAACACTGCATTCAAAAAAGATATTTTCGGTGCTCCTACCTTTGTCGTAAATAATAAAATTTTTTGGGGACAAGATAGACTTGATTATGCTTTAGATGAATATCATTCTTAATTTTCAAGATTATTCATATAATAAATTTTATAATCGAATATAGTTTTTACCCTTAAATTTATATTTTTACTTTGCGAGCATGGTGATATTGAGTAACCACACAAATCATTATTTTTCGGTGTGTAATGTGTAAAATTATTTTGATCATCATATAATTTTGTAATTTGCTTATTTTTTTTATCATTATATAAAATATTAGGCATTACTGTATTCAGCCTATTATCGTAAATTCTTATTAAATTTTTCGATAATACAGTTATTACAACAAAAATTATAAAAAAATTGAAATATCTATAAAATAGAAAAATTTTGTTCGAATCCAAATTGCGAAAAAAAGTTAAGTAAAAAAATAAAATTATTGTTAAAAAAATTTGTGAAATTCCTAGTCTATAAACAGGAAATTTTAAGAACCATAATAATAAAAAACAAAAATTGAAAATAAATAAGTATATAAGGTTTTTATTGTATAAATTTTTTTTTAAACTTTTCGATAAATAAAATAAAAGGAAATTTACTATAAAAAAAATTATAACTGGCAAAATCTTTTCAAAAACAAATAAAAAATGATTATTAATCCAGGTTTCGATCCAATTAAAATCTTTTATAAATTCCGATTTATTAAAAGTTTTGAACTCTTTTTGATCTGGCCAACCTTTTGACCAAGCTTCATTTATTAGAGTATTTTCCTTTAAACTATTTACTTTCCATAAAATATTATCATTACAAGTGAAATTAAAAGGATATACTAAACAACCAGTTGTAAAAATATTTTTAATTAACCAAATTATAAAAAATATATAACAAAAAATTAATGATTTAGATTTTAAAAAATCTTTTTTTTTTTTTAAATTTAAAAATAAAAAAAATGGAATTAATAAAACAACAATAAAAGTGGGTTTAGTAAAAAAAATAAAAATACTTATAAAAGATAATTCTTTTATTATATCAATATTCTTTTCAACTAATAAATATTTTAATGTTAGAATTGTGAAAAAAAAATAAAAAAAATGAGACTGCGCATCGTTACCATACTCACTATACCTATTAAATGCATACAAACTTAAGATTAAGATTAAAAAATTAAAATATGAATATGTAGTAGCAATTTTTAAAAAAAAATTTTTTTTAAATTCGTTATAAACAAATAAGAAAAAAAATGCCCCTACTAGAGATATTGGAATTAACAAACCATTATATAAAAATAAATAGTTATAAAAAAAACTCGAAATATATTGAAAAATGGAAATATGTGCAAATCTATCATGGATATTAGCAACTCCTAAAATGATTTTATGTTCATTAAGAATATTTGAGTAAGGTAAATGATATAACCATGCGTCTGGTCTATTTACCGTTGAATATATTATAATTAAAAAAGATATACAGGTTACAATAAAGCTTTTTTTTAATATTTCTTTTTTATCATTTTTAAAAAAGTTAAATTTTACTGCAACAATAGTTATTATTAAAAAAATAATTGAGTTATAAATTAAATTTAATGGTGCAAAAAAATTAAGTAAAACAGAAATAAAACCTATTATAATAAAACCATGTAATCCATCCTCTTCAAACCTTTGCTTATATTTATGATTAACAAAACCTTTTTTAAATAGATAACCGCTCAAAGATAAGAAAATTGCTAAAATATAAATTTGTAAAAAAATTAAAATTAAATTAAAAAAAATAGGCATAAATTTAGAACCTTTAAATTTTTATTAAATAAAACTTTTATCTGAACAAATTATAATAAAAAATACATCTAAGAGCACTAAAACCATCTCGCCATGTTATTTTTTTTCCTTCAGAATATGTCCTTCCAAAATATTTAACTCCCACTTCATATATTCGAATATTTTTTTTTGAAATTTTTGCTGTAATTTCTGGCTCAAAACCAAATCTGTTCTCTTCTAATTTTATATCCTTTATAATATTAGTTTTAAAAACCTTATAACAAACTTCCATATCAGTAAGATTTAGGTTTGTAAGCATGTTAGATAAAAGTGTTAATAACTTATTTCCTATCATATGCCAAAAGTATAAAACTCTCTTTTCTTCTGATCCAATAAATCTTGATCCATATACAACATCAGCAAAACCCTCTTTTATTGGTTTTAACAATCTTATATAGTCACTAGGATCATATTCCAAATCTGCATCTTGAATTATGATTATATCACCAGATGCTTTCTCAATCCCTTTTCGAATTGAATAACCTTTTCCATAATTTTTTTCATTCAATATTAAAAGATTGATATTTTCTTTAAGTTCATCTTCGAGAATATTTCTTGTTTTGTCAGTTGAATAATCATCAATGACGATTATCTCATCATTTTCATTTATATTTTTTTTTACGGAGTAAATTATTTCTTTAATAGTTTTTTCTTCATTATAACAGGGTATAATAACACTAGTATTCATAAAATCTTTTCAATTTAAAGTTAGTTTAATAATTTAATTTGTCATTATTAATATTGAATAATTTTTAATCTTTAAGGGCTTTTTTTAAGTATTTTTTATCAAGATTACAATTTTTATAACCAAGTTTAACTATATTTAAATATCTTTCAGTAGGATACCTAAATGGAGATTTTTTCACCATGGTATAGGTCATCACTTTTTTTCCATAATAATAAAAATAATATTTTTTATACAAAATAGGAAAGTCTTCATAAACATCTAATTTTTTTTCGTCACTTTTAGAAATTTCAAATAAACCTCCAGGTACTAATGAACCCTTTTTTTTTTCGATATCAGCAGCTCTATACTTGCTTCTAAAGGTTAATCTAAAATTTTTTAATTTAATTTTTTTAAGAAAAATACTATCCTTACATCTACGTTTCATTTGGAAATGATGAAGGTTACTCCCGTAAGCAAAATAAAGCATTTATCTTTCTACTAATTCTATTTTTTTTTCATTAACAAATTCTAGAATTTCAGAATTACACAAATCAATTTTTGACTGATCCTCTGAACGAATAACTATTGAAACACCAAGTTTACCTGCATGAAAAAAAGGATAACTTCCTATTTCAACATCTTTATTTTTTTCTTGTATTTTAGTTAAAGAATTAGCAATTTCACTTTCTACTGTTCTCAAACTAATAGTGTGACTTAAAATTGGCTCACCACCTACTATTTTATTTTTTAATCCACCTAACATAGATTTTAAAATTGAAGGGACTCCTGGTAAACAAAATACATTATCAACATTAAAACCTGGGGCACCACTAGTAGGGTTTAAAATTAGTTCTGCTCCTTCAGGCATCCATACCATTTTTTGACGACCTTTATTAAATTCACCTGGCTTATAATAAGCTTCTAATAATTTAAAAGCTTCTTTATGTATTTGATATTTTCGATTGAAAGCTTTTGAGACAGACTCTGCAGTAATATCATCATGTGTAGGCCCAATTCCACCAGTAGTAAAAACATAATTATAATTTTTTCTTAGTAAATTAAGAGTATCAATAATAATTTTTTCATCATCAGGAACAACTCTTACTTCGTTAACTTTAACACCAATAGAATTCAACCAGGTAGCTAAAGTGCTAGTATTGGTATCTTGAGTTCTCCCTGAAAGAATTTCATTACCAATTATTAATATAGCAGCATTTACTTTTGTGTTTTTACTCATTTTATATGTATAATTTGAAAATGGAATTTACCAAGTCTTTAATAAAAGGCAAACTAATCAAAAGATATAAGCGATTTTTTGTAGACGTTAACCTGGATAAACAAAAAGTCACAGCTCATTGCCCTAATACAGGGTCAATGAAAGGATTGTTGGATGAAGGTAATGAAGTTTATCTTTTAAAGAATGATGATCCAAAAAGAAAGCTTAAATATACACTTGAAATTATCAAAGCAAAAAAAAATCTAGTAGGTGTTAATACTCATTTAGCTAATAAAATCGTATACCATGCCCTATCTAACAATCTTATTAAAGAATTAAAAAATAGTAAAAACATCAAACCGGAAGTTTTTTTTAATAAAGAGACAAGATTTGATTTTCTAATAGAACAAAATAAGAAAAAAAGTTTTGTTGAAGTTAAAAATGTTACACTTTTTAGAGAAAAAAAAACTGCTGAATTTCCTGATGCTATAACTTCAAGAGGATCAAAACATCTACTTACCCTTATTGATGCCATAAAAAAAGGTTATAAATCTTATTTAATTTTTCTTGTTCAAATACAGAATATGGAAAACTTTAAGATAGCAAAAGATATTGATACTGATTATTATAAGAATTACCTTATTGCAAAAAAAGCAGGTGTTAATTTTTTAGCTTATAGATGTTATATAAATTCAAAAAAAATTTTTATAGAAAAAAAACTAAAAATTATAAATGAATGATTATTCTGAAAAATTTGAAAAAATGAGAATAGCTGGCAAGCTTGCTGCCCAAACTTTAGATATGTTAACTGACAATATTAAAGTAGGTGTGTCAACTAATCATATAGATAAACTTGGTTATGAATTTATTAGAGATAATGGAGGTTATTCTGCCCCACTTTACTATAGAGGTTTTAAGAAATCCTTATGTACGTCCCTAAATCATGTTGTGTGTCATGGAATTCCTTCTGAGGATAGAATTTTAGAAGATGGTGACGCACTTAATGTAGATGTGACTGCAATAGTAAATGAACATTATGGAGACACAAGCAGAATGTTTTGCATAGGTAAAACTTCTGTAAAATTAAATAATTTAATTAATACAACCTATGAGTCTATGATGAAAGCAATTCAAATATTAAAACCTGGTATAAAACTTGGAGATATTGGTTATGAAATCCAATCATATGTAGAAGACAAAGGATTTTCAGTTGTTAGAGATTTTTGTGGACATGGAATTAGTACAACTTTTCATGAACCACCTAATATACTACACTACGGAAGTAAAAATACTGGAATAGAACTTAAACCAGGTATGACTTTTACAATTGAACCAATGATCAATGCAGGTAAATTAGATGTAAAAATGCTAAATGATGGTTGGACTGCTGTTACAAAAGATAAATCTTTATCAGCACAATTTGAACATACATTAGGAATTACTGAAAATGGTTATGAAATCTTTACAGAATCTGCTAAAGGATATTCTAAACCACCTTACAATTAATGATAAAAAGATACTCTCGTAAAGAACTCACTGATATTTGGTCAGAAGAAAACAAATATAAAATTTGGCTTCGGGTTGAAATAGCTGCAGCTGAAGCAATGGAAAAACTTGGTCAAATTCCAAGAGGTGTTTCGTCTATAGTTAAAAAAAAAGCAAAAATTAACGTTAAAAGAATTCATCAAATAGAAAGTCAAGTTAAGCATGATGTTATAGCTTTTCTAACATCTATAACTGAAAAAGCTGGTTTGAAAGCTAGATACCTTCATCAAGGTATGACATCATCTGATGTTTTAGATACAAGCTTCAACTTACAATTAGTTCAATCAGGTAAAATAATTCTTAAAGATATAGACCAAATTTTGAAAATTTTAAAAAAACAAGCAAAAAAATATAAATTTACACCTTGCATGGGCAGAAGTCATGGTATTCATGCTGAGCCAATTACATTTGGATTAAAGCTTACTTCCTTCTATGAAGAATTTAAAAGAAACAGAAAAAGGTTGGTTGATGCAATTGATGAAGTATCAACGTGTGCAATTTCAGGTGCTGTAGGAACTTTTGCAAACATCAATCCAAGTGTTGAAAAACATGTTGCTAAAAAATTGAATCTTAAAATTGAACCTATTTCAACACAAGTGATCCCAAGAGATCGACATGCATTTTATTTTTCAGTTCTTGGTGTAATAGCTGGAACAATTGAAAGAGTAGCAATTGAAATTAGGCATCTTCAAAGAACAGAAGTATACGAGTTGCAAGAATATTTTTCAAAAAACCAAAAAGGTTCTTCAGCTATGCCACATAAAAAAAATCCAATATTAAGCGAAAATCTGACTGGTTTAGCTAGAATAGTAAGAAGTTCAGTTATACCAGCTCTTGAAAACATAGCTTTATGGCATGAAAGAGATATTTCTCATTCAAGTGTTGAAAGAAGTATAGGGCCTGATGCGAATATAACTATAGACTTTGCTCTAACAAGATTGGCAAATATTTTAGATAACATGATTATTTATCCAAAAAAAATGCTGAAAAATTTGAATTTAACCAAAGGTTTAATTTTTTCTCAAGAGCTAATGTTAGAGTTGACAAAATCAGGGTTGAGCAGAGAAAAATCTTATAAGATGGTTCAAAATTATGCAAAAAAATGTTTTGCTGAAGATTTAGATTTAATTAGTATTGTAATGAAAGATAAATTTATCATGAGTAAAATTTCACCAAAAAAATTGAGATCTATTTTTAGTTATTCAAAACATTTTAAAAATGTAAATGTGATTTATAGACGGGTATTTAGATAATGAAAAAAGGAAAAAAACTTTATGAGGGTAAAGCAAAAATAATTTATGCTACATCAGATAAAAACTTAGTTATTCAATATTTTAAAGATGATGCAACCGCATTTAATAATCAAAAAAAAAGTACGATTGAAGGAAAAGGCGTTTTAAACAATAGAATTTCAGAACATATTCTTTCAAACCTTAATCAAATTGGAATTAAAAATCATTTAGTAAAACGACTTAATATGAGAGAACAACTTGTTAAACTTGTGGAAATTATACCTATAGAATTTATTGTGAGGAATATAGCCACTGGATCTTTAACAAAAAGACTAGGTATAGAAGATGGGACTGTGCTTGAGCGACCTCTAATAGAATACTGTCTTAAAGATGATAAACTTGGTGACCCCAATATAAGTAGAGAACATATTTTAGCTTTTAATTGGTTAAATACTATTCAGCTTGATTTGATTGATGAAATTTTAAAACGTTTAAATGATTTTCTTCTAGGTCTTTTTAGAGGTGTTGGAATTAAATTAGTTGATTTTAAAGTTGAGTTTGGTTTCACACATGAAAGTAATAAAAATCAAATAATTTTGGCAGATGAAATAAGTCCTGATACTTGTAGGTTGTGGGACTCCGTGACTGAAAAAAAACTTGATAAAGATAGATTTAGAAAAGATTTGGGAGACTTAATTCCAGCTTATACTGAAGTTGCAAAAAGATTAGGAATTCTTCACGAACAATCCAATGTAACAGCAGTTAATGTTACCAAATTGTCATCTGTGAAAAAGAAAAGTAAATGAAAATTTCTGCAATAATAACACTAAAAAAAGATGTGTTGGATCCACAAGGTAAAGTCATACATCAAACTTTAGATGGTATGGGTTTTAAAGATATTAATGAAGTTAGACAAGGAAAATATTTTGAAATTGATGTCAAAGAAAATGATCCAAAAAAAGCTAAATCAATTGTAGAAGATATGTGCAAAAAACTCTTAGCAAACCTTGTTATAGAAAATTATAAGATTATTGAAACACAATAATTAATGAAATCATCTGTAATTACTTTTCCTGGTTCAAATTGTGATAGAGATATGGATGTTGCCTTAAAAAAATTTGGTTTTAATAACAAAATGATTTGGCATGGTGATCATGAGCTTCCTAAATCTGATTTGGTTGTTTTACCAGGAGGCTTTTCGTATGGTGATTATCTTCGTTGTGGGAGTATGGCTGCTAAATCAAAAATAATGAATTCAGTAATTAATTTTGCAAATTCTGGGGGTTTGGTAATGGGGATTTGTAATGGTTTTCAAATTTTAGTTGAAACTGGATTGGTGCCAGGTGTATTGCTTAGAAATAAATATCTTGAGTTTATTTGCAAAAATGTTTTTGTAAAAATAGATAATAAGGACAACCCATATTTTAAAAATCTTAATAAAAAAGTTCTAGAACTTCATATTGCACATAATGAGGGAAATTATTTTTGCACCAGCGAGCAATTAAAAGAAATTGAGGATAATGATCAAATAGCAATTTCTTATTCCAATAAAGATGGACAAGTTGAAAAAGAATTTAATCCAAATGGGTCTCTTAAAAATATTGCTGGAATTTTTAATAAGAAAAAAAATGTTTTAGGTATGATGCCACATCCTGAAAGAATGATCGATAAAAGTCTATCAAGTGAAGATGGATCTATATTTTTTAAAAATCTAATAAATAACATTAAATAATGGTAGTTAACGAAAAAATCGCCATAGATCACGGTTTAAAAAAAGAAGAATTTAAAAAAATTTGTGACTTATTAAAGCGAGTACCAAATATTACAGAACTTGGGATATTTTCTGCTATGTGGAATGAACATTGTTCTTATAAATCTTCAAGACTTCATTTAAAGAAATTACCAACCACTGGAAAAAAAGTAATTCAAGGACCTGGTGAAAATGCTGGTGTAATAGATATTGAGGACGGTGATGCAATTGTATTTAAAATCGAAAGTCATAATCATCCATCATTTATTGAACCTTACCAAGGTGCAGCAACCGGTGTTGGTGGTATAATGAGAGATGTTTTTACAATGGGTGCAAGACCTATTGCAAATTTAAACTCAATTCATTTTGGTTCACCACAAAATAAAAAAACTAAGAATTTATTAAGAGGTGTGGTCCATGGAATTGGTGGATATGGAAACTGTATGGGTGTTCCAACAATTGCAGGTCAAACATCTTTTGATAGTTCTTATAATGGAAATATTTTAGTAAACGCTATGACTTTAGGTTTAGTTAAGAAAAATAAAATATTTTACTCAAAAGCCGCAGGTTTAAATAAACCTGTAATTTATGTTGGTTCTAAGACTGGAAGAGATGGAATTCATGGAGCGAGTATGGCTTCGGCAAGTTTTGATGAAAAAATCGAAGAAAAAAAACCAACAGTCCAAGTCGGTGATCCTTTTACAGAAAAACTTCTTCTTGAAGCTTGTTTAGAACTAATGGCGGGTGACTCAATTATTGCAATTCAGGATATGGGAGCTGCTGGCCTTACCTCCTCAAGTATTGAAATGGCATCCAAAGGTAATTTAGGAATTGAAATAAACTTAGATAAAGTACCCTGCCGAGAAAATAAAATGACACCATATGAAATTATGCTTTCAGAAAGTCAAGAAAGAATGCTTATTGTTTTAGAAAATGGAAAAGAGAATTTAGCAAGAAAAATATTTGATAAATGGAATTTAGATTTTGCTGTTATAGGAAAAACAACAAATTCAAAAAATATAGAATTATATTTTCAAAATAAACAAGTGGCTAATATTCCTGTAAATACTTTAGTTGAAAATTCTCCAATGTATGATCGAAAATGGAAAAAAGCAAAACTTCCTAAAAAAAATAGAATAAAAAAAGAGACTTTTACTAAATTAAAAATAAAAGATGTTTTAACTAAAATTTTATCCAATCCAAATGTGTGTAGTAAAGAATGGATTTGGCAACAATACGATCATACCGTAATGGGTGATACAATTCAGAAACCTGGGGGTGACTCTGGGGTAGTGAGAGTCCACGGTACTAATAAAGCTGTTGCTGCAACAGTTGATTCCTCTGCTGTATATTGTTGGGCTCATCCACTATCAGGAGGAAAACAGGTTGTTTGCGAAAGTTGGAGGAACTTGATTTCTGTTGGAGCAACTCCATTAGCTATAACTAATTGTTTGAATTTTGGAAGCCCTGAAAATGAGGATAACATGGGTGAATTCGTTGAGTGTGTGCAAGGAATTGGTGAAGCATCTAAATATTTAAACTTTCCTGTCGTTTCAGGAAATGTATCTTTTTATAATCAAACAAAAGAAATTGGAATTAAACCAACACCATCTATCGGGGGAGTTGGATTAATTAAAGATCATTCAAAAATGGTTACTATGGATTTTAAAGAAATTAATAACTTAATATTAATAATTGGTAAAACTGAAGGTCACATGGATCAGAGCCTATTTTCAAGATCCATATTAGATGAAAAAAATGGTCCACCTCCTGAAATAAATCTTTTTAATGAAAAAAATAATGGCGAAACTTTACTTCAATTAATTAAGAATGACTTTGTTGTAAGTGCTCATGATATTTCTTTAGGTGGAATGCTTACTGCAATTAGTAAGATGTGTATTAAGGGTAATAAAGGTTTCGAGTTCAATAATCCTAAATTATTGATGAGTGAAATTGAATATTTTTTTTCTGAAGATCAAGGAAGATATGTTGTTGAGATAAATCCTAAAGATTTAAAAAAAGTTATCAACATTCTCGATAAAAACTCTGTACATTATGATGAAATTGGCAAGATAATTGAGAAAGATCTAGTTATAAATCAAAAGACAAAAGTTACAATTGACGAATTAAAATCATATAATACTAATTGGCTTAAAAAATATATGAGTTAGTTATGGCAATGGATCTAAAAGAAATTGAAAAACATATAAAAGAGGCATTACCTGATGCTTTAGTTGAAATTCAAGATTTGGCTGGAGATGGGAATCATTATTCAGCAACTGTCACATCATCTGAATTTTCTGGAAAAAGTAAAATAGAACAACATAAAATGGTATATAATTCTTTAAAAGGTAAAATGGGCAACGAGTTACATGCTTTAGCAATAAAAACAAAGGAGCAATAATGGATGATCAAACAAAAAATTTAATTCAAGATCACATTGAGAAAAATGACGTTTGCTTATTTATGAAAGGCACGCCAGAGGCACCTCAATGTGGATTTTCAATGGCGGTATCAAACTTATTAAAAATCTTAGAAGTTAATTTCAAAGGTATAAACGTTTTAGAGGATCAATCTTTAAGAGAAGGAATAAAAGTTTTTAGTGATTGGCCAACAATACCACAATTATATATTAAAAAAGAATTCATTGGTGGTTGTGATATTATTAAAGAAATGTATGAAAATGGTGAATTAAAAAAAATTTTAGAAAGCAAAAGTATCAACTTCAAAAAATAGTTAATGAAACAGTTTATATATAAAATGATAGTATCAATAATTGCTATCGTTTTGGTATATGAATTTACTATCGGAAAACTAATTAAAAAATATTCTGATAAATTTAATTATATTTCAACTAAAGATGGAAGGAAAGAATTAGTAATTTCCCTAAGAGAAGAAATTCAAAAAGGAGTTAAAAAAGAAAGATATCTGTCTAAAGAAGATGCTAAGCTTTTAAATCAATTTATTAGAAAAATCCAAAAAGAGCTTCGAGAGTCTGAAAATTAATCACAATACCATATAGTAGCAGCACTGATTTTTTTTTTATAAAAAGTATAGCTAAAGGTTTCATCCCAAATTAATTGACAATCTTTTGGGTCAGATCTTTTTACATTTCTTAAATTTTTATATGCAATAAATGGTCTTAGTTTAGCTTCATCTAATTGAGAGTATAATTTAAAACATTCAAAATTTTGTGGTTCTAAAAATTCTTTCACATAAAAATCACCATAAATACAATTCGACTTATCTAATTTTTTTTTATTAACAAAATTAATAATTTCGTTCTGAATATTTTTATTACTTACGCCCCAATAATCTACTTCAAAATTTTTTTCTATTTTATTAATCTTAGCAAATGAATTTAACCATGTGTATTGATAGGGATTCATATGAATATTTTCTGAAATAAAAAATATAATCAACAAAGTAGACAGATAATAAAATATTTTTTTTTTAAAAAAGTAAAAAAGATTTGTTAATGAAGTTATCAATATTAATGGAAAGATAAAGAGCAAATGACGTAATTCATCATATAATGCAACATCTTTTAGTATAAATATAACTATAATAAGTGGTGATATAATTGTAACTGTACCATAATACAAAGTTACAGTGTCTTCTTTAAATATTTTAGATTCTACTAAAGGAAAAATACAATATCCTAACAAAATTAAAATTGGTAATTTAAAAAATAACCAAATAAAATAATAACTTGATGGTAAACTCAAAGAATACATTAAAGTACCATTTGTAAGAGTTCCAATATTTTGAGGGTATTTTCCCATCCATTTAATTGAATTAACAATTTCTAAAGGATTATGCCAAAAAATTGGGTTTAATAAAATTATAAATAAAAGAATAGAAATTATAAAAATGCTTATATTTTTAAAATTCAATTTTAGAAATTTTAAAAAAGGTGTTTTAGATTTTTCCAAAAAAATTACTAAAGTGACTAAATATTGTATAAAGATAAGAAAACCTACTATTCTTATACTTATTAAAAAAGCTGTAAAAAATGATAGATAAATTACTTTTGAAAATTTTATACTTTTTTTTAAATATAAATCTTCAATAATTCTAATACTTAAAAAAGTATTTATCAGCCAAAATGAAAGAAAAGGAATGTCTTTTGGGTTAAAAAGTGCATGACCAAATAGGTATGGATACAAAAGGTAAATTCCTGATGATAACAAGGAAATATTTTGTTTTTTTGTTATCTTAAAAATAATTAAATAAAAAAATATACCTGATATTGAAAAAATTAAAAAAATTACAAAATGCTTAGACATCAGTAAACCACCAAACTCTGTAACATTGTTTAAGTTTGTCACATGATCTTTAATTAAAAATTGTATCGGTTGGCTTATTAAATGAAATGCTATTCCATGATATCTATCCCAGTATTCTAAAAAAGATTTATACTGACCTGTGCTTAGAAATTCTTTCGCAGCTGATAAATTTATCAACCAATTATTTTGTTCATGATATTCATCACTTGTTATCCCGTTTGTAAGACTGAGATAAGAACCCAATAGAAAATAGAGTAGAAAAATAAAAGAGATTAAATATTTTTTATTTAGATTATAATTCAATTATCTCGAGTAATATTCAATAACTAAATTTGGTTCCATAACGATAGGATAAGGAACTTCTTCAAACTTTGGGATTCTAACAAATTTTAACTTTTTATTTTTTTGATCTAGTTGAATATATTCTGGAGTTTCTCTTTCCTTGTTTGCTAAAGCTATATCAATTATAGCCAATTGTTTTGATTTATCTCTAATTTCTATTGTATCTTCCTCTTTAACTAAATAGCTGGCAATATTAACTTTTTTACCATTTACCTTAACGTGGCTGTGATTAATTAATTGTCTAGCAGAAAAAATTGTTGTTGCAAACTTTGCTCTATAAATCACTGCATCCAATCTTCTCTCAAGTAATCCAATCAAATTTTCTCCTGTATCACCTTTAAGCATTGTTGCTTTTCTATAAATATTTCTAAATTGCCTCTCATTTATATTTCCATAGTAAGCTTTTAATTTTTGTTTTGCTTGAAGCTGGATACCATAATCTGAGGGTTTTGAAGTTTTTGTTTGTCCATGCTGCCCAGGACCATATGCTCTAGTATTAAATGGACTTTTCGGTCTACCCCAAAGGTTTACCTTTAATCTTCTGTCAACTTTATGTTTAGAGTTTAATCTTTTTGTCATTTAATAAAGGGCTTTATAAACTTACTCATTATTTTGTCAATCAACGTTTTTTACTTAAACTTGCAAATACGCCTGATAATATACGTGTTTCTTTATCAGATAAGTCCATTTTATAAAAAATATTTCTCAGGTTCTCTATCATTTTTGGTCTCTTTTCTTTAGGTCTAAAAAAGTTTATCTCATCTAAATTTTTAATACAAAGATTTAACATTGATTGTATTTCCTTTTTGCTTGCTGACTTAATTTTTTTTGATTTTCTAAATGTAATACTTTTGAGCTTAATAAGACTAGATACATATTGAGCAATTATAATTAAACTATGAGATAAGTTTAGAGATTTAAAATCAGGGTTAGTTGGTATTTGAAGAGTATAATTAGCATAGCTTATTTCATCATTAGAAAGACCTGAAGCTTCCGAACCAAATAAAAAACCAATTTTTTTTTTTAAATTTATTTTTTTTAAGCCTTCTAAATTAATATGTTTTATGTTTTTATTTCTAAACCTTGCAGAAGTAGCAATAACAATGTCAATTTTACTTAGAGCTTTTTCTAAAGTTTCATATTCTTTACTTTGAGTAATAACATCTTTAGCTCCAACAGATGTAGCGAAAATTTTATCATTTGGGAAAATAGGTTTAGGATCAATTAAAATTAATTTCTTAAAATTAAAATTTTTAATCGCTCTAGCACATGCTCCAATGTTTTCTGATAATTGCGGCTTGTGAAGAATAAATGAGATATTATTTTTACTCATTTATTTGCTTGCAGGAGCATCATCTTTAAAAAGTTTATAATCTAAACTATCAATCAATGCTTTGAACGAAGCGTCAATTATGTTTGTTGATACACCAATAGTAAACCAATTTTTTCCTTTAGAGTCTGTGCTTTCAATTGATACTCTGGTAACAGCTTCTGTTCCTGTATTTAAGATTCTCACTTTATAATCAACTAATTTTAAATCTTTTAAATATTTTGAATATTTCGCTAAGCGATCAACATTTTGTCTAATTGCATTATCCAAAGCATTTACCGGTCCATTACCCTCACCTTCACAGATAATTTTTTCTCCGTCAACTTCTAATTGAGCTTTAGCAGATGAAATTATTTCTCCTGATTTATTTTTTTTAACTGAAACGTCATATTCATTAATAGATATATATCTAGGTATTTCTCCAATAATTCTCCTTGCTAATAATTCAAATGATGCATCAGCACCATCATAGCTATAACCGATAAATTCTCTATCTTTTACTTCATCTAATAATTTTTTAATTTTAGGATCATTTTCTTCAATTTTAATTTTGATACTTTTTAATCTTGAGATAATATTGGATTTTCCAGATTGGTCTGACACAACAATATTTCTTGTATTACCAACTTCCTCTGGGTTAATGTGTTCATAGGTTTTTGGATCTTTTTGTACAGCAGATACATGTAATCCTCCTTTATGTGAAAATGCTGCAGCACCAACATATGGTAAATGTTGATTAGGTTTTCTATTTAGAATTTCATCCAACAATCTCGAACAATCAGTTAAATTTTTAATATTTTTAGATTTTATGCCAATTTCAAATTGTGATGAAAAATTTTTTTTTAAAAAAAATGTTGGTATTAATGACATTAAATTCGCATTTCCACATCTTTCACCTAATCCATTAATTGTCCCTTGAATTTGTCGAACACCAGATAATACTGCAGCTAAAGAATTTGCAACAGCATTACCAGTATCATTGTGAGCATGGATACCCAAATTTTTTCCAGGAACTACTTTTGATACTTCAGATACTATTTCTGAAACTTCATGAGGTAATGTTCCACCATTTGTATCACATAATACAATCCATCTTGCGCCTTGATCAAAAGCTGCCGTAATACATGAAAGCGCATATTTTGGATTTGCTTTATAACCATCAAAAAAATGCTCTGCATCAAACATAAATTCCTTTTTTGCTTTGACAAAATATTTTGCGCTTTCACTGATATTTTCTAAATTTTCTTTATTGGTAATACCTAAAGCGACCTCAACATGAAAATCCCATGACTTTCCAACTAAACATACTGCTGAAGTATTTGAGTTCATCAATGCTGATATTCCTGTATCATTTTCAGCACTTCGGCCTAATCTTTTTGTCATTCCAAAACATGTAAGTTTTGCATTTTTAAAATTATGTTTTTTTTGAAAAAACTCTGTATCTGTTGGATTTGCCCCAGGCCAACCACCTTCAATATAATCAACACCTAGATTATCTAACGCAGATGCAATTTTTTCTTTGTCCTCAATAGAAAAATCTACTCCTTGTGTTTGAGCACCATCTCTTAACGTTGTATCAAAAATATATAATCTCTCTTTACTCATTTGAATTTCCAAAGTGTTTTACCATCTTTGTCTTCGATTAAAACACCTTTATCAAAAAGTTCATCTCTTATTCTGTCAGCTTCCTTGTAATCTTTATTTTTCCTTGCCTTATTTCTTAATTCTATTTTACTATTTATGTCTTTTTCGCTAATTGCAACTTTATCTTTTTTGTATTTTTCCCATTGTTTATTATCTTCATTAAATAAACCTACAAACTTACAAGCTGATATAAATAATTCTTTGTTTTCTCCTTTGCTTGCTTTTTCATAAAGCTGATGCAAATTAGCTATATAACCTGGAGTATTTAAATCTTCATATAAAGGTTTTAAAATCTCCTCTGTCACTTGAACAGAATTTTTTTCAGATGAGTAAACACGATACCACTTATCTAAAGTATTCTGACAATCGTTAATTAATTTATCATTCCAATCTAATGGTTGTTTATAATGAGCGCTCATTAATGCTAATCTAATTACTTGCCCACTTGTCTTGTTTCTAAAGTCTTTAATTTTAAGAATATTTCCCTGAGACTTAGCCATTTTTTCATTAGACATTGTAATAAAAGCGTTATGCACCCAATAATTTGCAAAAATTTGTGAATCATTTGCACATCTAGATTGAGCTATCTCATTTTCATGATGTGGAAATATCAAGTCAATTCCACCTCCGTGAATATCAAATTCATTTCCTAAAAATTTTTTTGACATTGCTGAGCATTCTAAATGCCAACCTGGTCGCCCTTTACCCCAAGGAGAATCCCAAGAAGGCTCATCTTTAACAGATGGTTTCCACAAAACAAAATCTTCTGAATTTTTTTTGTTGTCACTTATATCTACTCTTGATCCAGCTATTAAATCCTCTAATTTCTTATTTGATAATTTTCCATAATCAGAAAATTTCTTAACTTCGAAATAAACATGATTATTATTTTCATAAGCAAAACCTTTTTTTATTAATTGATTTATCATTTCTATCATTAAATCAATATGTTCAGTGGCTTTAGGCTGATGAGTAGGATTTTCGCAATTCAAAAACTTACAGTCCTCAAAAAAACTTGATGTCACTTTATTAGTAAGTTCTTTTGCAGATATTTTTTGTTCCTGTGATGATTTAATTATTTTATCATCAATATCTGTAATATTTCTTATATATGTTACTTTTGAATAAGTATTTTTTAGTAATTTAAAAAGAATATCAAAAATAACTAATGGTCGCGCATTTCCAATATGTGGGTCATCATATACAGTTGGTCCGCAAACATACATTCCAATATTTTTTTTATCTTTTGGAATAAATTTTTCTTTTTTATTTGTTAAATTATTTGTTAAAAAAATATCCATTTTAATTGATTAAGAAATATACCTTATTTAGTGATTTGTTAATCGAATTGATTAACTAGGAATCTTGCATACTGGAATAGGCTCCATTTTATGCAAGTTTTGTTTTCTAATTTTTTCGTATTCAGTTTTATGAGGTGAGTCGGGATTTTTCATAGCATCCTCTAAATCCTTATAACTAAAACCTAATTGCCCTTCATCAGTTCTACCATCGTCCCAAAGACCATCGGTTGGAGGTGCGTCTATGATTTCTTTTAATATCCCTAATTCTTTTCCAAGTTCCCAAACTTCAGTTTTATTACAATCTGCTATTGGTGAAATATCCACTCCACCATCACCATATTTTGTGTAAAAACCTACTCCAAAATCTTCTACCTTATTTCCTGTGCCAACAACTATTCCTTTATTTGCAGCAGCCACCTGGTACAAAGTAGCCATTCTTAATCTTGCTCTAGAGTTAGCTAATCCATGTTCATTATTAAATTTAGTTAAAGTAGAAGAAAAAGTTTCAAACAATTTATCTAGGTCAATTGTATGAGCTTCTACATTTTTAAATTTTTCAACTAACCAATTTTGATGTTTTAAACTTAAGTCATGTTGATTTGATTTTTGTTTTATAGGCATTGATAAAACAATCGTTTTTAAACCTGTCATTGCGCTTAGAGTACTTGATACAGAAGAGTCAATTCCACCAGAAATACCAATCACTAAAGACTGAGCTTTAGTAGGCATTTGATCAACATAAGATTTGATCCAATTTGAAATAAATTTAACTTTTTCTGAAAGATTCATATTTAATATTTAACAATCTTATACTTTAAAGCAATGGCCTAAGATGCCACCTGAATAGCATTTTTTGAATAGCTGCTATTCTTTTTTATCTCATCTGAAATCAGGAAAGCTAATTCTAGTGCCTGATTAGCATTTAATCTTGGATCACAATGAGTATGATATCTTGAAGATAGGTCTTTTTCTGAAATCTTTTGTGCTCCTCCAGTACATTCTGTCACATTTTGACCAGTTAATTCAATATGTAATCCACCTGCATAACTTCCTTCGCTTTGATGACATGAAAAAACATTTTTAACTTCTTTTAAAACGCTATTGAAAGGTCTTGTTTTAAAACCAGTTGAAGCTTGCATTGTATTTCCATGACATGGATCACATGACCAAATAACATTTAATCCTTCTTTTTTAATAGTTCTTATTAGTTTAGGTAAATGTTTAGCTACATTATCACAACCAAATCTTGATATTAGGGTAATTTTACCTTTTTCATTTTTAGGATTAATTCGATTACACAAATTGATTAAATCATCAGCTTTTAAAGTAGGTCCACATTTAATTCCAATTGGGTTTTCTATTCCACGACAAAATTCAACATGCCCACCATCCAATTGTCTTGTTCTATCTCCGATCCAAACAAAATGTGCTGAGGTATCATGATTTTCTCCTGTTGTAGAGTCTGTTCTTGTCATAGACTCTTCGAAAGGTAATAACAAAGCTTCGTGTGAAGTCCAAAAATTAACGGTCTTTAATCTTCTGTTAAAATCTGAATTAATTCCGCAAGCATCCATAAAAGTTAAAGCTTTTTCAATTTGATCCTCTAAATCTTTGAATCTTTTTGCCTCAGGGCTTTTTTTTATAAAACCTAAATTCCATGTATGAACATTCTTTAAATCAGCAAAACCTCCATGAGAAAATGCTCTTATTAAATTTAATGTTGCTGCAGATTGTGAATATGCTTTAAATAATCTTTTTGGATCTGGAACTCTTGCTTTTTCACTGAATTCTATTCCATTTATATTATCACCAAGATAGCTTGGTAATTCAACTCCATCTTTTACTTCTATTGGTGAACTTCTTGGTTTTGAAAACTGTCCTGCAATTCTTCCTAATTTTACAACTGGTAAAGAGGCTGAGTATGTTAAAACTAATGACATCTGAAGCATTAGCTTAAATGTATCTCTTATATTGTCAGGATGAAATTCTGCAAAACTTTCTGCACAATCTCCACCCTGTAGTAAAAAAGCTTTTCCATCAACAACTTCTGCAAGTTGTTGTTTCAAGTGTCTAGTTTCACCAGCAAAAACAAGTGGTGGAAAAGTTTTAATTTTATTCAAAACTTGATCCAGCTCTTTTTTATCGGGATAATCCGGAATATGTTTTACCGGGTATTTTCTCCAGCTGTTTTTTTTCCAATTTTTCATGTTCAACCTGAAATTGTTTTATCAGAGTTTTCTAGCAATTCAAGAAACTTTAAATTATTTATTATTTAGAGCATCTTTTAACACATACCAAGCATCAAATGACGTAATTTTTCTAAAAATTCTCTCATAATTATTTGCAATCATTAATTCATCTATACTTTTTTGATTAGAAGTATAATTGTGCTCAACAGTAAAAAATATTGGTTGATATTTTTTAAAATCAAAATTTTTTAATATTTCAAATTCAGAACCTTCTGTATCTACAGATATATAAGAGGGGGCCGTATCATTAAATTCATCTCTTACGAGATCGTTTAATGATATAGATTCAATTTTAAAATTTTTAAATTTCTTATTTCTAAGTTTTGAATTTTCAGACATACTATCTTTATCACTATATCTAAAAGAATTTATTGTAGACAAAACTCCATTTTCGGAACTTAAAAAATCTAAAGTTTCACCAGTTTTTTTCCAAATACATTTAGTAATTATTTTACTATCAGGTCTATTTTTTTTTAACTGTTCATACCATTGAGGATCAGGTTCTCCTAAAACACCTTTCCATCTTGAATAATTTTCAAGAAAATGTGTATTAGACAAATCTATACCATCTGTAGCACCAAATTCTAAAAAAGTTTTATCATAATTATTTTCAATTAAAAAATCAGCAAAGACATCTTGATATAATTGAGATTTAATAAATTTACTTTTTCCTTTTGTAGAATTAATAAAATTAAATAACATATTTTTTTCTGTTTCATCTACATCCAACATCTTCAATTTAAAAGCTCTATCAAGAATTGCAAAATGATCTATATTTTTTACATCTGCAGTAAATCTTATTTGATTGAAGGTATATTTTTCTTTACTCAAAATTAATAAACTATTCTACAGTAACTGATTTAGCTAAATTTCTGGGTTTATCAATATCATAGCCCTTTATAAGTGCTGAATAATAAGCTAATTTTTGTAAAGGAATTGTTAAAAGAAATGGTAATAGATCTTCATTAGAACTTTCAACCTCTATTTTTTCCCAAATGTTTTCTGAAACCACTTCATCTTTACTTTTATTTGTAACTAATAAAACTTTAGCTCCTCTTGCAATAACTTCCTGCATATTCGAAATCGTTTTTTTATAATAATTATCTCTAGGTGCTAACACAACAACTGGCATACCCTCTTCAATTAATGCTAAAGGTCCATGTTTCATTTCACCTGCCGGATAACCTTCCGCATGTATATAGGATAATTCTTTAAGTTTTAATGCTCCTTCTAGTGCAATTGGAAAAGAAAAACCTCTTCCTAAAAACATGGATCCTTTTGCTTCATTAAAAGTACTAGACACTGTTTGAATTTTATTATCTACTAATAATGTTTGTTCAACTAATTTAGGAAGTTTTTTTAGATCTTTTATTTTTTCTTCAAAAGTCTTTTTATCAATATCTTTTCTCAATGATCCAAGTTTTAAAGTTAAAATATATAAAATCAGAATTTGACCCAAAAAAGCTTTTGTAGAGGCAACACCAATTTCAATTCCACAATGTATAGGTAAAACAAATTCAGAGTCTCTTGCAATTGAACTTTCAACAACATTTACAACTGCACAAGTTTTCATTTCATTTTTTTTACATAAATCTAATGCTGCATAAGTATCTGCAGTTTCTCCAGATTGAGATACAAATATGTATAAAGTATCTTTTTTAAATCGATTTTTTCGGTATCTAAATTCTGATGCAATGTCTATATTGACATCTAAAGACGTTAATTCTTCAAACCAATATTTAGCCATTAAACATGAATGGTAGGCTGTACCACAACCAATCAGAGTTACAGAAGATATTTCATCAGTTTTCCATGGAAAATTATAGATATTAATATCGTTATGAGATGTATCTAAATATTCATTAATTCCATTTTTAAGAGTTGTAGGTTGTTCCTCTATTTCTTTTGCCATGAAATGTTTATAATCACCTTTTTCATATTTTTCCTCAGATGATGATAGTTCTAAAACTTTTTTATTTATTTTTATTCCTTCTTCACTAAAGAATTCTACATGATCCCGTTTAATAACACAGAACTCACCATCATTTAGATAAGTTATCTTATTCGTCATTGATTTAAGGGCATAAGAGTCGGAACCTAAATAGTTTTCATTTGGTCCATATCCAACAGCTAAAGGTGAGCCTCTTCTAGCACCAACTATCAAGTCAGGTTGATCTTTAAATAAAATCCCAAGAGCAAAACTACCATGTAAAGATTTTAAAGTTTTTTTAATTGAATTTACAATATTCTCAGTTTTCAAATTTTCTGTTATCAAATGAACTATCACCTCAGTGTCAGTTTGTGATTTAAATATATGTCCTTTACCAACTAAAAATTTTTTTAATAAAGTTGAATTTTCAATTATTCCATTGTGAACAACTGAAACATTTTGAGATGAATGAGGATGTGCATTGATACTATTAGGTAATCCATGAGTTGCCCATCTTACATGACCAATGCCGATAGTGCCCTCCATATTTTGAACTAAAGAATTTTTTTCAAGATTATCTACTCTACCCTCAGATTTTACCTCATTGATTGATCCATTAGAAAGTGTTGCTATACCAGCAGAGTCATAACCTCTATATTCTAATTTCTTTAAAGAATTAATAATCGTTGCTGAAACAGATTTATTGCTATTAATGCCAATTATTCCACACATAATTATTTTGACTTTCTTTTATAATTTTTAACTTCAATTTGTGAACTTCTTGTTAGTGATAATGATTTTCTACTTACATTTTTAGTAATAACAGATCCTGCCCCAATTATACTACCTTCCTCAAGTGTAATAGGTGCAACTAAAGATGAGTTTGATCCAATAAATACATTATCTTTAATATTAGTTTTATTTTTCTTAACTCCGTCATAATTACAAGTGATAGTTCCTGCTCCAACATTTACTGATTTACCAATTACACTATCACCAATGTAAGTTAAATGGTTTACTTTAGATTTTTTACCAAGTGTGCTTTTTTTAATTTCTACAAAATTTCCAATTTTTGATCCCTCTTTAAGTATTGTTCCTGGTCTAACTCTAGCATAGGGTCCAATCTCAACTTTGTTTTCTATTTTGCAATTTTCAAGATGTGAAAAAGATTTGATAGTAACGTTATTTCCAATTTTCACTTTTGCCCCTAATACCACATAAGGTTCAATGGTTACATTTTTTCCTATCTTGGTGTCATTTGAAAAATAAATTGTCTCAGGACCAAGCATTTTAACTCCCATCTGTAAAAATTTATGTCTAAGTTGATTTTGGAGTTTTTGTAAATTTAACTGTTTCATCTATGAAATTCTTTATATTAAGTATATACGTTTCTTAATTCACAAAATATTTCTTAAAAATACTTTTGATTATGAAACAGAAATTTACAATACTTTTTGATTTAGATGGAACTTTAGTAGATACGGCACCAGATTTAATGCGTGCGCATAATCATGTCATGAAAAAATTTGGTTATCCAACAAAGTCAACTGAAGAAATTAGGAATCTTGTCGGTCAGGGTGCCGGTGCGTTGCTTGGAAGATCTATTTGGGGACAAGCTAAAAAGGAATTTGGAAAAGTTCAAGATAAAAAAATTAAAAAGGAAATGGTGAAAGATTTTATAGATTTCTATGGAAAAAATATTGTTAATGAAAGCACATTAATTAGTGGTGTCAAAGATTTTTTAATTTGGTCTAAAGATAATAATATATCTATGGCAGTTTGTACAAATAAGCAGGAACATTTAGCCATAGATCTTTTAAAAAAAATTGGAATTTATAATTTTTTTGAATATGTAGCTGGTCATAACACTTTTGAATATTGCAAGCCCGATCCAAGACACTTAACTTCTGTAATTGAAATATTAAATGGAGATACAAAAAAATCACTAATGATTGGGGATAGTGAAACTGATGCTAATGCAGCAAAAGCTGCTGGTATTCCAATTATTTTGCTTGAAGATGGATATACTGAAAAAAATATAACTGAAATTTACCACAATCACCTTGTTAAAGACTTTATTGGTATTGAAAAAATAGTATCAAATTATCTTTAATATTGATTATTTTTTTTTAACTATTAAAAACAAATCAGTTAATTAGGAGTTATTTTGTTAGTACATAATGTAAAAGTTTATCCATCTAAAATTCATTTACCTAAAAAAAAACAACTTGCATGGAAAATTGCTGAAATAGCAAATGACAATGCAATACTAGACAAAGATGCAATTGAAATGGCAATCAATAGAATAATTGACAATGCTTCAGTTGCTATTGTCTCTCTTAATAGAAGACCTGTAGTTTCATCAAGAGAAATGGCTTTAAAACATCCAAGAAAATATGGTGCTACACTATTTGGTGTTAATAGTAATTTAAAATTTGATTGTGAATGGGCAGCTTGGTCAAATGGAACAGCAGTAAGAGAGCTTGATTTTCATGACACATTTTTAGCTGCAGATTACAGTCACCCAGGAGACAATATACCTCCACTAATTAGTGTTGCTCAACAAAATAAAAAAAGTGGTTTAGATCTTTTAAGAGGAATAATAACTGCTTACGAAGTTCAAGTTAATTTAGTTAAAGGAATTTGTTTACATAAACATAAGGTTGATCATATTGCTCACTTAGGTCCGAGTGTTGCAGCAGGAATAGGTTCAATGCTAAAACTTAACATTGAAACTATTTATCAAGCAATTCAGCAGGCACTACATACTACAATTTCAACAAGACAATCTAGAAAAGGAGAAATCTCAAGTTGGAAAGCTTATGCACCAGCTCATGCTGGAAAACTTGCCATAGAAGCTGTTGATAGAGTAATGCGAGGTGAAGGCGCACCTAGTCCAATTTATGAAGGTGAAGATAGTGTGATTGCTAGAATTCTCGATGGAAAAAAGGCGTTATACAAAGTTCCTCTTCCTAAAAAGAATGAAACCAAAAAGGCAATTCTTGAAACTTATACAAAAGAATATTCTGCTGAATATCAATCACAGGCATTAATTGATTTAGCAAAAAAACTTAAAAGAAAAGTAAAAAATTTAAATCAAATAAGAAAAATTGATATTTATACGAGTCATCATACGCATTATGTAATTGGAACTGGTGCCAATGATCCTCAAAAGATGGACCCAAACGCCTCAAGAGAAACATTGGATCATTCAATTATGTATATATTTGCTGTAGCATTAGAAGATGGGAATTGGCACCACGTAAAATCTTATTTAAAATCGAGAGCAAAAAGGAAAAGCACAATAAGAATATGGAGATCAATAAAAACTCATGAAGACAAAAAATGGACGAAAAGATATCATGATCCAAACCCTAAAAAAAAAGCATTTGGTGCAAAAGTCGTAATAACCCTAAAAAATGGAAAAAAAATTGTCGAAGAGCAAGGTGTCGCTGATGCTCACCCTTACGGCTCACGTCCTTTTAAAAGAAAAAACTATATTAATAAATTTTTAACTTTGACTAAAAATATTTTGAGCAAAAAAGAAAGTGATAGATTTCTAAAAATAGTGCAAAATCTTAAAAAAATAAAATCAGGTCAATTAGATAAATTGAATATAGAAATTAAAAAAAGTAAACTTAAGAGAAATTTGAGAAAGGGAATTTTTTAGTGCATTTTGTAGAAAAAGATCCAAGTCAAAAAAGAGAAGATTTTGGTAAAAAACTAGAGTCTAATAAAATTTTAAGAGTTCCTGGCGCCTATAATCCTCTTACTGCTAAATTAATTGAAGAAATTGGCTATGATGCTGTTTATGTTTCTGGGGGAGTAATGGCGAACGATCTAGGATTTCCAGACATTGGGCTAACTACTCTTCAAGATGTAAGTACTCGATCTTATCTTATTTCAAGAGTAACTAATCTTCCAACTATTGTTGATATAGATACTGGTTTTAAATCTTGTAAAGAGACAATTGAAACTTTTGAAGAATTTGGAATTTCTGCGGTACATTTAGAAGATCAAATAGAAAGGAAAAGGTGTGGACACCTAGATAATAAAGAACTTATCTCAACAGACGTAATGACTAAAAAAATAAAAGAATGTGTTGCTGCAAAAAAAGATAAAAATTTTAAAATTATTGCAAGATCTGATGCAAAGAGCGTCGAAGGTATCGATAAAATGATTGAAAGATGTAAAGCATATATCGATGCTGGTGCTGAGATAATTTTTCCAGAAGCTTTACATGATGAAAAAGATTTTGAAAAAGTTAGAAAAGAACTCTCTTGTTATCTTTTAGCTAACATGACTGAATTTGGAAAAACTAAATTATTTGATTACAAAAAATTAGAAGAATTTGGATATAATATAGTTATTTATCCAGTCACAACTCAAAGATTAGCTATGAAAAGTGTAGAAGATGGTTTGAGGGACATTTATGCTAATGGACATCAAAATAATATTATTGATAAAATGCAAACACGTAAGCGATTGTATGAGCTTGTCGATTATGAAAAATATAATAGTTTAGATGAAAAAATTTATAATTTTAGTACTGAAGGTCATGAATAATGAGTGATGATATTAAAAAAGGGTTACTTGGAATAGTTGTTGATGAAACTGAGGTCTCAAAAGTAATGCCTGAAATAAACTCTCTAACCTACAGAGGTTATGCAGCACAAGATTTATGTGAATATTGTAAATTTGAGGAGGTTGCTTATTTAATTTTAAATAAAGATCTGCCTAACAGTATTCAATTGAAAAAATTTGAAAAAGAGGAAAAGAATAATAGAGAATTATCCAAAGATCTTTATTCAATACTCAAAAAAATGCCAAAAAAATCTCATCCAATGGATGTAGCAAGAACAGCTGTAAGTATAATGGGTCTTGAAGATAAAGAAACTACAGACTCTTCTCCAGAAGCAAATATGAGAAAAGCTATAAGAATTTTAGCTAAAACGCCTACGGCTCTAGCAGCTTTTTACAGATTAAGAAAAGGTAAAAAAATTATTAAACCTAAAAAGAATTTGAATATTGCGGAAAACTTTTTCTATATGTGTTTTGGAAAAGTACCTCAAAAAGAAATAGTTAAAGCTTTTGATGTTTCTCTAATTTTATACGCTGAACATAGTTTTAATGTTTCTACATTTACAGCAAGAACTATAACAAGTAGTTTATCTGATATTCATGGTGCTATTACTGGTGCAATAGCGAGTTTGAAAGGTCCTCTTCATGGGGGAGCTAACGAGGAAGTAATGCATATGATGAATAAAATTAAATCCCCTAATAATGCGCATAAATGGATTAATAACGCGTTAGATAATAAAGATGTTGTAATGGGTTTTGGACACAGAGTTTATAAATCAGGTGACTCTAGAGTTCCTACAATGAGAAAATACTTTGCAAAAGTTGCTAAAATTAAAAAAGATAAAAAATTTGAAAAAATTTACGACATAGTTGAAAAAGTAATGATTGAAAGAAAAAATATTCATCCAAATGTAGATTACCCGACTGGTCCTACTTATCATCTAATGGGTTTTGATACTGATTTTTTTACACCTATATTTGTAATTTCGAGAATAACCGGTTGGTCAGCTCATATAATGGAACAACATGCAGCAAATAAATTAATTAGACCTCTTGCTAGTTACAAAGGTAACCAGCATAGAAAAGTTGTTCAGCTTAATCAAAGATAATTAACTAAACGCTTCAGCCCAAGTTCCTTGAGTTGAGGCTTTAGAATACTCTGTTGCTCGACCCTCAAAGAAATTCATGTGCTCGACTGCATTCAACATGGTATCCAACCAACCTAAAGGATTTTTTTCAACTTTATATATTGGTTCTAAACCTAATTGGCTTAATCTTCTATTTGCAATAAATCTAATATAATCTTTAACCTCTTGTGCTGTTAGTCCTTCCATTGGACCCATTTCAAAAGCTAAATCAATAAATGCATCTTCATGATCAACTATTATTCTGCAAGCCTCATAAAGTTCTTTTTTTAATTTTGGCGTCCAGATTTCAGGGTTCTCTTTTATAAACTCTTTAAAAATTCTTATCATTGAATTACAATGAAGAGTTTCATCTCTAACTGACCAAGTAACGATTTGACCCATACCTTTCATCTTGTTGTGTCTTGGAAAATTTAAAAGAATTGCAAAACTTGCAAACAATTGTAGGCCTTCGGTAAACGCACTGAATACTGCAACAGTTTTTGCAATATCTTCTTTTGAATTAACATTGAATCCTTGCATATAATCATACTTATCTTTCATCTCTTTATATTTCATAAAAGCTGAGTATTCAGATTCAGGCATTCCAATTGTATCTAACAAATGAGAGTAAGCAGCTACGTGAACTGTTTCCATTGCAGCAAAAGCAGTCATCATCATTAAAACTTCTGTAGGTTTAAATACAGTTGTGTAATGTCTTAAATAACAATTGTTAACTTCAACATCTGCTTGTGTAAAAAATCTGAAAATTTGCGTTAATAAGTTTTTTTCAGGCTGTGATAGATTTTTTTGCCAATCTCTAACATCATCACCTAGTGGCACCTCTTCAGGCAACCAATGAATTCTTTGTTGTGTTAACCATGCATCATAACACCAAGGATATCTAAAAGGTTTATAAACTGGATTTTCAGTCAACAAACCCATTTTTTTTGTTTGAATAATCTCTTTTTTCTCTAATTTAATTTTTTCTGCTACTGACATGATAAGCACTCCTCATACTCTTGTTCGTTTGATTGTTGATTTTTAGATTTATATACATTCGCCGTAATATCTGTTGATTTAGCATCATTGATATTTTCAGCTCTTTGAATTGATTTTGATCTACAGTAATAAAGGCTTTTTAAACCTTTTTTCCAAGCATCAAAATGAATTTTATGTAATTCTTTTTTATGTACATCAGCTGGTAAAAATAAATTTACGGACTGTGCTTGAGAAATATACGGCGTTCTATCTCCACTTAAGTCAATAATCCAATGCTGATTTAATTCAAAAGCCGTTTTAAAAACATCTTTCTCTAAATCTGTTAAAAAATCTAAATGTGAAACTGAACCTTGGTTTGTTGTAATTGTAGACCAAGTCTCATCATCATTTTTACCATGACTTTCTAAAATTTCTTCCAAGTATCTATTTCTAACATTAAAAGATCCTGATAAAGTTTTGTGTGTGTAGCTATTGGCAGCTATAGGTTCAACTCCTGGTGAGGCCCCACCACAAATAATTGAGATAGATGCTGTTGGGGCAATTGCAGTTTTATTCGAAAATCTTTCTTTGTATCCATACTCAGCAGCATCCGGACATGCACCTCTTTCCTCAGCTAAATCTTTTGATGCTTGATTAACTTTTTCATGAATATTTTTAAAAATTTTTTTATTCCAAGCTTTAGCCATTACTGACTCAAGCGGAATTCTGTTTTTTTGTAAAAAAGAATGAAAACCCATTACACCTAAACCTACACTTCTTTCTCTTTCTGCTGAATATTTTGCATCCTTAAATTGTTCTGGAGCCTTATTAATAAAATCAGATAGAACATTATCAAGAAATCTCATAACATCATTAATCATGTTAGGATCATCTTTCCACTCTTCATATTTTTCAATGTTTAAAGAAGAAAGACAGCAAACTGCTGTTCTGTCTTTACCATCTTTATCGATACCTGTGGGTAAAGTTATTTCACTACACAAATTAGATGTTTTAACCGTAAGATTGGCTAACTTGTGATGCTGAGGTATCTGTCTATTTACTGTATCAATATAAATTATATATGGCTCACCAGTTTCAATTCTCGCTGTTAATAATCTAATCCATAAATTTCTCGCTGATATAGTTTGTTGAACAGTTCCATCTACTGGACTCTTAAGGGCCCATTGTTCATCTGTTTCAACTGCACGCATGAAAGCATCAGAAATTAAAACACCGTGATGTAAATTTAGAGCTTTTCTGTTTGGATCACCACCAGTTGGTCTTCTCATTTCAATAAATTCTTCAATTTCAGGATGATCAATTGGAAGATAACATGCTGCCGAACCTCTTCTTAAAGAACCTTGGCTTATCGCCATTGTTAATGAATCCATAACTTTAATAAATGGAATTATTCCTGAGGTTTTTCCCACTCTCCCAATTTTTTCACCGATTGATCTTAAGTTACCCCAATAACTTCCAATACCTCCACCTTTAGCAGCCAACCAAACATTTTCACTCCAAAGATCTAGGATACCTCCAAGACTATCTGAAGCTTCATTTAAAAAACATGAAATCGGTAAACCTCTTTTTGTTCCACCATTAGATAAAACGGGTGTTGCTGGCATGAACCAAAGATTACTTATGTAATTATAAATTCTTTGAGCATGTAAATTATCATCTGCATAGGTGCTGGCCACTCTTGCAAATAAATCCTGAAAAGATTCGTTCTGACCTAAATATCTGTCTTTTAAAGTTGCTTTTCCAAAATCAGTTAAATTAACATCTCTAGATCGATCTATCTTAATTATAATGCCCTTATCATTTTGAAATAACTCAGTTTCATTATTTAGTGAAAAAAGATCAGGTCTATTATTTTTCGATACTTCATTAACTTGTGGGCTATATTCAGAGACAGCTTTCTTTAAGGCCAGGGACAGAATTTTGTTCATTATTTAAGTATTATATTTTGTTAATTTTACGAAAACAACTATATGTTGTATGCGTTTTGTATTGATATACTATATAAACAATAAATCAACAGAACATTTATAGAACACTATTAAAATAATTCAACTATAAAAATAAAAAAAAGGTAAGTAATTAACAGCATGAATCAATCAATAAAAATAGATCCATATGGATTTAGAGAATATGACGCACGGTGGATATATGAAATAGATATTAATGCAAATGGAATCAATCATCTCGGTAAAGGACTGGGAACACAAATAATAAAACATACTAAAAAAACTAATCCGCGAGTAATAGTAGGACATGATTTTAGATCTTATAGTGAGAATATAAAAATTGCATTGAAGAAAGGTTTGGTTTCTACAGGATGTTTTGTTGAAGATATAGGGCTATCATTGTCACCAATGGTTTATTTTGCACAATTTAATTTAAATGCAGATGGAATTGCCATGATTACTGCAAGCCACAATGAAAATGGTTGGACTGGGGTTAAAATGGGAATTAAAAAAGGTTTAACTCATGCACCTGAAGAAATGAAAGAGTTGAAAGAAATTACACTAAATAAAAAATTTACTAATGGACAAGGAAAAGAAATAGAAATTAAAAATTTTCAAGAAATCTATAAAAAAAATCTAATAGAAAAAAATAAAATAAATAGAAAAATCAAAGCAGTTGTTGCCTGTGGTAATGGTACAGCAGGTATATTTGCTCCTGATATTTTAAGAGGTGTAGGTTGTGAAGTAATTGAACTAGATTGTAATTTAGATTGGACTTTTCCAAAATATAATCCAAATCCGGAAGATCTAAAAATGCTAAATGAAATTTCTAAATGTGTAATAGAAAATAAAGCTGATATTGGTTTTGGATTTGATGGTGATGGAGATAGAGTTGGTGTCATTGATGATAAAGGAAAAGAAATTTTTTCTGATAAAATAGGTTTATTAATAGCAAGAAATTTATCATCTATATATAAAAACTCAAATTTTATTGTTGATGTTAAATCAACTGGACTCTATTCTAACGACGAAGTACTAAATAAAAATAATTGCAAAACCACTTACTGGAAAACAGGACATTCTCACATTAAAAGAAAAGTAAATGAAGCAAACGCTTTAGCAGGTTTTGAAAAAAGTGGTCACTTTTTTTTTAATAAACCAATCGGATTAGGTTATGATGATGGTATAAATTCTGCTATTCAAGTTTGTCATATTCTGAATAGTCAAAACATTAAAATGAGTGAAATAATTGAACAAATTCCTAAAACATACCAATCTCCAACAATGGCTCCTTTTTGTGAAGATAAAGAAAAATATAATGTTGTTGATCAATTAGTAAATAAAATAAAAATTCTAAAGAGAGAAAAATTTAGAATTGATAATCAAGAAATTAAGGAAATTTTAACAGTTAATGGAATAAGATTTTCATTTGAAGATGGGTCGTGGGGATTAATAAGAGCATCATCTAACAAACCCTCATTAGTTATAGTTACTGAAAGTCCTACGTCTGACAAGAGAAAATTAGAGATATTTAGATTTATAGATAATCTTCTCCAAGAAACCAAAAAAGTTGGTGAATACGATCAAAAAATTTAATTACTTTTATTTTCTTTTTCAGAATTTTGGTTTTCTATATTTTCTGATAAATCATTTGTATTATCACTCAATTCAGTTGAAGACTGATCATTGTAAAATTTTTTTATTAATTCTTCTTCTTTTATTTTTTGTTCTTGATCAAATTTATCTTCCCATTCTTTAATTCTCCTATTTTCCTCTCTAATTCGCTCTTCTTCTTCGACTTTTGTTTTAAGAGCTAACTGTCTTTCTTCCTCTATCTTTTTTTGCTTTTCCTCTTCTTTTCTTAATTCTTCTTCTTTTTCTCTTTGCTCTTTTTCTTTTCTAAGTCTTTCTTGCTCAGCAGCTTTAATTTTTTCCTCCTTTAGTCTCAGTTCCTCCTCTTTTTCTCTTTGTAAAGCTTGTTCTTTTAGTAATTGTCTCTGAAGATCTTGCTGCCTATCTATTTCGAGTTGTCTTAACCTATTTTCTGTTTCTCGTAATTTTTCTTCTTCATATTTTAATTTTCTTGAGGCTTCTCTAATTTTTTGTTCTTCATCAAGTCTTTTTTGTCTCTCAATATCCTTTAACCTTAGCTGTTCTTGTCTTTGTTTTTCCTTTTCTTCTCTAGATCTTTCTGAATTTTCTTGTTTTAATCTAATTTGTTCCTCTTTAATCTTAATTTTTTCCTCTCTTATTCTTTGTCTCTCGAGCATCTTCATACGAAGCTCTTCTTCTCTTAATCTTCTTGCATCCTCTCTAATTTTTCTAGCCTCCTCATCTTTTATTTTTTGTTGTTCAATTTTTATTCTTCTAGCTTCTATTTTTCTTCTTTTTTCCTCATTTTTCCTAACTTGTTTTTCATTATCAATAATTAATTTTTTTTGTGCTAAAATTTGTTTTTTATCTTGTCTTAATTTTTCTAAACGTTCTTTTTGTTCTTGTTTTTTTTGCCTTGTTAATTCCTTTTTTGCTTCTATAACTTTTCTTTTTTCTACTAGCTTTCTATTTTTTTCTCTATCTTTCTTAAAATTTGTATAATGATCAATGACATTATCTTTAGCATTTTCTAAAAATTTTAAAGGTGATATTTTAATATTAGAAAAATTAATTTTATTTTTTAAAATTTTTTTTTTCGTCATGTTTTAATTTTACAATTTTAATCTTATTAAAATATGACACGAGTGTTTAAATTGAGCTAATTATTTTTACTTATTTATTAGGTAAAAACTAAAAAAAATACAATCAAAACGTGTAATTTTATTAACAATTTATAATTTTTAAAAATTTAATTTATTCAGAATCATATATCAAGTTTTGAAAATAAAAATGAATAGAAAACTAATTATAGTAATTTTACTATTTTTTCTTAATAGTTGTGCAACTCCGGGGTCTGCATTATTAGGACCAATTATCACTGGCCTAAAATCAGGGAGTATTTATCAAGCCTCTATTTCATATAGTACTGGGAGAATAATGAATGAGATAGTTTCTTCTGAAATTTCATCAAAAAAAAAAGACATTGATACATCTAAAATTTTACCCAAAAAAAATGAAATGCAAAATCCAATAATCATTTCAAGTCATAAAGTCATTGATATAATTCTCTCTGAAGTAACAGAAGAAGAGCATCTTCCTTAGATTTTAACAATTTAAATTCAATTATTGCGTGCTATCATTTATCAAAAGAATCACCTAATATATTGGTATGGGTGGTAGAGGGAGACTGAAACCACCCTTTTTTTTTATAATCCTGAATATCTGTACACAAAAATCGTTCCAACCACATATAAAAACAATCCAAAAAATACTTGAAGTTTAGTTTTATTAATTTTGTGTGCTGAATTTGCTCCGATTCTTGCCATGAACATTGTGATAGGAATAAAAATTAAAAAAGCAGGCACATTTATAAAGCCAAAACTTAATGGTAATTTAACATTTAAAATTGATCCTGAATACCAAAAACCAATTGCACCACAAAAAGCTATGATAAAACCTATTGTTGCAGCGCTACCAATAGCTTTTTTTATCGGGTAACCAAAATATTTTAAGATTGGCACATTCATTACTGCACCACCTATACCCATAGGAGCCGATATAAAACCAGAAAGTAATCCAAAAATAATTCTAAAATGTAATTTAAATTTATTTTTACTAATTTTTTGTTGATTAGAATTTATTAATAGATAAGTTCCTAGGCAAAAAACAACAATTGTAAAAAAAGCAACTAATAATTTTGTTTTTGCTAATGCAGCAAATGTTGTTCCTAATAAAACTCCAATAACTACAAATAAACCATAAGTTTTAACTAAATTTGGATCAACAGATTTATGTTTATTATGTGTATATACAGATACCATGGAAGTTGGGATGATGATTGCAAAAGAAGTTCCAACAGCTAAATGCATTAAATAATTTTTATCTACACCTAATGCTTCAAATATAAAAAAAAGAAAAGGAACAGTAATTAATCCACCACCAATACCAAACAAACCTGCAAAAAAACCAACTGGGAAGGCTGTTGCTATCATTAAGATAATATAAAAAGAATATTGATTAGATAAAATTGAATTAAGCAGACTAACCTACTCTTCTTTCAACATTGTTATATTTTATCTTATCCATAATATGATTAATTTTTTGCACATCAGCATCACGTACACACATATTTTCACTTAAATATCTTTTCCAATAACTTGCACCTGACTGACCATGAAATAAACCTAGAGTATGTCTCATAATTTGATTTAATCTTGTTCCTTTTTTTAATTCTTCTTTTACATATGGTATTAAATTTTCAATTACTTCTTGTCTGCTTGGAATTATTTCATTTTTAAAAATTTCTTTTTCAATATCAGCTAACAAATATGGTGTGTGATATGCTGCTCTACCGATCATAACACCATCAGTTTTTTTAAGATGATCATTTATTTCCTCAATAGAAGTTATTCCACCATTAATAATAATTTCTTCATTAGGGAAATCTTTTTTAAGATTATATACATAATCATATTTTAATGGGGGAATATTAAGATTTTGTTTAGGAGTAAACTTTCCCAACATTGCTTTTCTTGCATGTATTATAAAAGTTTTTATTCCTGTTAATTTTAAAATAGATATAAAATTATGAAAATTTTCATAATCTTCTATATTGTCATAGCCAATTCTTGTTTTAATTGTTACTGGAAGTTTTGTAGAAGCTTGCATTTTACTTAAGCAATCTGCAACCAAATTTGGTTCTTTCATTAAACAAGCACCAAATTTATTCTTCTCAACTTTTTTACTTGGACAACCTAAGTTTAAATTAATCTCATCATAACCAAAATCTTCACCAATTTTAGATGCCTCAGCTAAAAGTTTGGGTGAAGAACCACCTATTTGTAGGGCAACAGGCTTTTCATTAATATTAAATTCTAGTAATTTTTTTTTATCACCTCTATTGATTGCTTCATCAACAATCATCTCAGTATATAAAAGAGTATTCTTAGAGATTAACCTTAAAAAATATCTTTCATGACGGTCTGTACAGTCCATCATAGGAGCTACAGAAACTGTTCTGTTCATTTTTAAACTTTATAATATTTGATTAAGAGTTTGAAGCTTCAGTTTCATCTGAATTCACTTCTGGTTCTTTATTTTCACTTTCAGAAACTTCTTCTAAAGAAACTTCTTCATTGTTTTCTTCATCTGATAGTGGAGTCTCAACTTCTGGCTGAGCAGTTTGAGATAGTTCAGCTAAATCATCTTTTGATACTTGAATTTTTTCAGGAGCCTTTCTTGCTCTTTTAGAAGGTAAAATTGGAGTACCACTTTTAGAAATTTCACCTTTATATAAGTTTTCAAAATCATCACCTACATCTTCATCATCTTCAGCTCCATCATCTACTTGTTCAATATGTTTTCTTAATTTGTAAACAGCACTCTCAGTTAAGTCTGGAACCTTAATATTTTCTTCTGCAATTTCTCTTAATGCTATGACGGTATTTTTGTCATTATCTTTATCTAAAGTTGGTTCAATGCCTGAATTAAGTTGAGTTGCTCTTTCTTTTGCTACTAAAACTAATTCATAAGGACTATCAACTTTATCGATACAATCTTCTACTGTAACTCTAGCCATGCGGAGTATCTATACAGTGAGTTGAAAAAAATCAAGGAGATTTTTTAGATATATTGTGGATTAAGCTTGTTTCTCATAAAAAATAACAAGATCAAAGAGATGGAAATGTAAATAAATGATATCATTGCAATTTGTTCAATAGAAAAACCTCTATCTATCAAAAAACCAAATAAAGCAGTTCCAAAAGCAGTAGAAAAAACCATCAAAGCTGTGGTCAAAGCTTTTATTGATCCAATAAATTTTACACCATAAATTTCAGCCCATGTTGATGAGCCCAAAACATTAGCTAATCCATTAGAAATACCTATTAAGCCAAGAAAAATAAAAGAAGTAACAGGATTATCAAAGTAAAACAAAACTAAAGTAGAAATCAGTAAAGGTATATTCATAAAGATTAAAAGTTTTCTACTAGTAAATTTATCAATTAGAAATCCAGATCCTAATAAAGTTAAGACTGACAATATTGAATAAACCATAAATGATTGAGCGATAACAAAAGAACCCCAATCTTTAGCTTCAGTAATAAATGATTGGTAGACAAATACACCTGTTGCAATCCAAGGCATCGCTAACATATTTAAACAAACTATATAAAATCTGTAATCTTTTAAAACATCAATTCTTTTCCATTGTTTGATTTCTTTTGTTTCAGCACCATTTGAATCTATTTGTTCTCTAGTATCAAAATCTAATTTTTTTATTAGAAAAAATGATGCTAATGGCAAAAAGATTAAAGTTAAAATAGATATTGATATCCAAATATTTTGCCAAACAGTGATAGTTAATAAATAAACGATTAAAACAGGTAAAATAAATTCTGCTGTTGAAAGACCAAACCATCCTGCGCTAAGAGCTTTGCCCCTAGATATTGTAAAGTATCTTGCAATAGTTGTCGTTGCAGTATGAGACATTAACCCTTGTCCAGAAAATCTCATTAAAAAAACTGCAATAAATAAAAAAGCTATTGATGAGATCTTAGAAAAGAAAAAACAAGAAAAAGATAGAAGTAAAGTTACATAAAAAGCAAATTTAAAAATATTAATATCATCAATTTTTTTTCCAACCCATATTAAAAGAAAACTACTTAATAATGTTGCAGAGGCATAGATTGAGCCAAATTGTCCATGAGTAATCGAAAGTGTTTCTCTAATGCTGGAATTAAATAAGCCTAAAAAAAAACTCTGTCCAAAACTAGAAAAAAATGTAAAGATAAATCCAAATATAATTACTTTTAAACTTAAACTATTAAACATAAAAAAATTATGAGTTGTAATGTTGCTTTCATAGGTCTTGGTGTCATGGGTTATCCAATGGCTGGTTATATATCAAAAGGTGGACACAATGTAACTGTTTTTAATAGAACGAAATCAAAAGCTGAGAAATGGATTAAAGAATATAAAGGTAAAATGGCAGAAACTCCTGCTGAAGCCGCAAAGAACGCAGACTTTGTTTTTACATGTGTAGGAAATGATAATGATTTGTCAGAGGTTACGATTGGAAAAGAAGGAATTTACAATACAATTAAAAAAGGTGCAGTTCATGTAGATAACACTACTGCTTCAGCTGAGATTGCTAGAAAATTATATAAAAATTCTAAAGCACACGGTTGGGGATTCTTGGATGCTCCAGTATCTGGAGGACAAGCTGGTGCAGAAAATGGAGCCTTAACAGTTATGATTGGTGGTGATCAAGCTGATTTTGATAAAGCAAAAGATAAAATTGACTGCTATAGCAAAAAAATGAAACTGCTTGGTAAAGCTGGTTGTGGACAATTAGCTAAGATGGTTAATCAAATTTGTATAGCAGGATTAGTTCAAGGATTATCTGAGGGAATAAACTTTGGAATGAAGGCTGGATTAAATATGGAAGATGTTATTGAAGTAATTTCAAAAGGTGCTGCACAATCTTGGCAAATGGAAAATAGATACAAAACAATGATTGATGATAAATTTGATTTTGGTTTTGCAGTTGACTGGATGAGAAAAGATTTAAAGATCGCAATGGATGAAGCTAAAAATAATGGTTCATTATTACCTGTAACAGAACTTGTAGATAAATTTTATGAAGAAGTTCAAGGTTTGGGTGGTAATCGTTGGGATACATCAAGCTTAATTAAAAGATTTAGAAAGTAATGTATGCAGCCAGCATACTATGAAAATTTAGAGGAAATTCAGAACAAGTATTGGTCTATGTTAGATGATGCTGTAACTAATAGGAGTTCACCATTTAGAATTCCTGTCTTTATTTGTGCTCACCAAGATGAAGTAGATGGTAGAATTGTTGTTTTACGTAAATCAGATAGAGCAAACAATCTATTACAATTTCATACTGATTTAAGATCTCCAAAAGTGGATATTCTTAAAAAAAACAAGAATGCCTCTCTAGTTTTCTACGATAAAGAGGAAAAGATACAATTAAGAGTAAAAGTTGAGTGTGAAGTGAATAATCAAAATTCTACAACAGAAGAATCTTGGAAAAAAACACAACATATAAGCAGACGTTGTTATTTAACTGATAGTCCTCCTGGAACTGCATCAGAAAATCCAACTTCTGGAATGATATCTAAATTAGAAGATTTTGATTACACTATGGAACAAAGCGAAGAAGGTTATAAAAACTTTACAGTTATTAAATGTAAAATTAATTCTATTGAGTGGCTGTATCTTGCTGCTAAGGGACATCGAAGAGCAAAGTTTGATTTAGAAGCTAATAAAAATGCTTGGTTAGTTCCTTAATTATTATTTTAGAAAATTGATTTAGAATATTTTTTCCAATTATCTTGATAATGTCTTGTATTTTCTGCTACAGCTTTCTTTTCTTCTTCAGTAACTTCTCTAACAACTTTGCCAGGTGAACCTATTACTAATGAGTTATCTGGTATTTCTTTATTTTCAGTGATTAAAGCTTTTGCACCAATGATGCAATTCTTTCCAATCTTAGCATTGTTAAGAATCACTGCACCAATTCCAATTAAGCTATTGTCCCCTATCGTACATCCATGAAGCATAACCATATGTCCAACAGTTACATTTTTTCCAATTTTTAATGGATAACCAGGATCAGTATGTAAAACACTTCCATCTTGAACATTTGACCCCTCACCTATATGAATATTTTCAATGTCTCCTCTTAGGGTTGCATTAAACCAAATACTAGAATTCTTTTCTAAAGTAACATCACCTATAATGGTTGCATTAGGTGCTACCCAATTTTCGCCAGAGTTTTTTGGTTTTTTATCTTTTAAATCGTAAAACATAATTTATATATTATTACATTATGCCAATACAAACTCCAATATGTGATTTCGGCCAAAAGGCACACGACTTTAAGCTTAAATCAACTGATAATAAAATAATTTCATTAAACGATATTAAAGGAGAAAACGGAACTTTAATAATGTTTATCTGTAATCACTGTCCTTATGTTAAAGCAGTTACAAAAGATATTGTTGAAGATTGTAAAAAATTAAAAGATCTAGGTGTTAATTCAGTTGCTATATGTGCAAATGATGCTGAAAACTATCCTGAAGACTCATTTGATAACATGATCTTGTTTGCAAAAAAAAATCAGTTTGATTTTCCTTATTTGGTCGATGAAACACAAGAGATTGCTAGAACTTATGATGCAGTGTGCACGCCAGATTTCTTCGGTTATAATAAAGAATTAGAGCTTCAGTACAGAGGTAGATTAAGAGAGCTTAAAAATCTAGTGCCAGTAAGAGATGGTGACAGTGATTTGTTTAAAGCAATGAAAAAAATTTCAGAAATTGGTAAAGGGCCTGAGCAACAAACTCCAAGTGCTGGATGCAGTATTAAGTGGAAAAATAATTAATGTATTTAATCGCAACGAGATCTTTTCCACCTGAAGTAGGCGGCATGCAAAGCTTAATGTGGGGCCTTGCTAAAGAAATGTCTAAAAACTTTATGATTAAAGTTTTTGCAGATTACCATGAAAACCATAAAGAATTTGATAAAGATGCTAATTTTTCAATTGAAAGGGTTGGGGGAATAAAGTTTTTACGAAAAATAAGAAAAGCTCAATTAATAAATGAGTTTTTAAAAGAAAATAAAGTTCAGGGAATAATAGCTGATCATTGGAAAAGTTTAGAGTTAATTAAAACTACAAAGAAAAAATATTGCTTAATACACGGAAAAGAAATTAATCATCCTAAAGGAAGTTTTCAAAATAAGAAAATAGTAAAAGTTTTAAATAATGTTGAAAAAGTAATTGCTAATTCAGAATATACAAAAAACTTAGCAATCAATATTGGTGTCGATCAAACAAAAATAGTAGTAATAAATCCTGGAGTAAATCCTGCTAAGGAACTAAATAAAAAGTCATTAGATAAAGTAGAAAGTTTGTTAAAAATAAAAACACCTCGATTAATTACTGTTTCAAGATTTGATAAAAGAAAAAATCATGAAAAAGTCCTAATGGCATTAAGAAATTTAAAACAAATATATCCAAATATTGTTTATATTTGCATTGGTTATGGGGAAGAAGAAGAAAACATTAAAGAATTGGTTAATGAGCTTGATTTAGGAACACAAGTTATGTTTTTTAAAGATATTAGTGATGATTTAAAAAATGCTTTAGTGGCAAAATCTAATATTTTTGTTATGCCATCAATCATATATAAGACCTCAGTTGAAGGATTTGGAATAGCTTATGTTGAGGCTGCGCAGTATGCTGTCACATCTCTAGGAGGTAAAGATGGTGGTGCCTCCGACGCTATTCAACATGATAAAACTGGTTTAATTTGTGATGGAAATAATCTTGAAGATATTTATTCTTCACTTCACTCCATGATAGAAAATAAAAAGTATATTGAACTTGGAAAAAATGCAGAAGAATATTCTTCTAAGTTTAACTGGTCTAATATAGTTGAGGAATATAAAAAAATTTTATAACAAATTAGTTAATCTCTCGAAAACTTTTTCAGCAGATAAATTATTTAGGTCTGTTACCTCAATTGCTTTAAAGTTTTCTCTCTCCATACTAACCTTATAAGCTGTTGTGTGTTTACCAAATAATGCATAACCTTTAGTACCAGTATGAGCTGTTATGTGCGCTGGACCAGTGTCATTAGCAATTACACAAGAGCTTCCTATAATCAAAGAAGTTAATTGGGATATATCTAATGCTCTACCATTATCTAATAATGCAATTGCATCTATCTCTTTTGCATCTTTAATTTCTGAGGGACCAGGTGCAGTTACAATCTTATAGCCATCTCCATATTTGTTAGAAATTTTTTGAATAAGATCGTTGTAATAAGGCCATTTTTTAATTGTTAAATGGGGAGAGCAAAAAGGAAATAGCAAAATATATTTATCAAGCTTATAAAAATTTTTTATTTCACTAATATCCGTAGAAGCCCAACTAAAGTCAGGTTTTAAAGTATACGATGTATTTAAGCCAGACTCTTGTAATTGATAATCAAATCTTTCGAGTACCGATGTTTTATCAAATTCCTCTTTATTTCTATCTGATGGTAATGTTGTAATTGAACTTGACCAAACTATTTTATCAGCATTTGGAAAAAGAATATTTTTATAAAAATTAGTTCTAGATGAATTTTGAAGATCAAAAACTTTTGAGAAGTTGTGCTTCTTTAATTCTCGCATTAAAAAATATAAATAAATTAAATTATATCTAGGTAATCTCTTATCTAAAATCACCTCGTGAATAAAAGGATTTTTCTTAAATAAATCAAAGTAAGGTTTAGTTGTAAGCAGAAATATTTGATCATTTTTATGGTTTTCAGATATATCTTGAATTGCACCACTGGCTTGAGCTATATCTCCTAGTGAACCATGTTTAATTATTAAAATATTAGACATATTTATAACAAGATAGCACAGTATTAGATTTTATGAATAAAATTATAGTAGAAGTTTCAATTGGAGAACTTTTAGATAAAATTTCAATTTTAGAGATTAAACAGGAAAAAATAAAAGATCCTGAAAAGTTAAAATTTATCAACAACGAACACTCTATTCTCAAAGATCAATTAGAAAAAAATATTAAGTCTAATGACAAACTTAATGATCTTTATCAATCTTTAAAAGAAATAAATGTTAAGCTTTGGGTTATTGAAGATGACAAAAGACAATGTGAAAAAGATAAGGATTTTGGAGAAAAATTTATTAAACTTTCAAGGGATGTCCATTTTTTAAATGATGATCGTGCAAAAATAAAATTAGAAATTAACAATCACACAGGATCAGCAATTAAAGAAATTAAAGAGTACACTAATTATTAAATGGGACTTCATTTTTCAGAAGAAGAATTTAAATCAAGAAAATCTAAAGTTTTGAATTCAATGAAAGAGCAAAATATAGATGCTCTTTTAATGTTTAGGCAAGAGTCTATGTATTGGTTAACTGGATACGACACCTTTGGATACGTTTTTTTTCAAACATTAATTTTAGATAAAAATGGAAATATAATATTACTAACAAGAGCTCCTGATTTAAGACAGGCCCAAAATACATCTAATATAGAAGATATTAGAATTTGGGTTGATAGAAACGGTTCAAATCCAACTGATGATCTTAAAGTTATTTTGAATGAGCTAAATCTTAAAGGAAAAAAATTAGGAGTTGAATATGAAGCTTACGGTTTAACTGGACGTAATGCACTCAGACTTAACAAGTCTTTAGAAAACTATTGTGCTATTGAAGATAAATCAGACTTAATTACACAGTTAAGAGTAGTAAAATCTAAAGAAGAAATAGTTTATGTTAAAAAAGCTGCAGAGCTTGCTGATAAAGCTTTAGATGAAGTATGGAAATATGCAAAAGCTGGTGTAAGTGAATCTAAAATATTAGCAGAAATGAATAAAGTTATATTTGAAGGAGGTGGTGATTATCCTGCAAATGAATTTATTATTGGTTCAGGAAAAAATGCTCTCCTTTGTCGTTATCAAGCAGAAAAACAAACTCTAAAAAACCAAGATCAATTAACTGTAGAATGGGCTGGAACTTACAGGCATTATCATTCTGCAATGTTTAGAACTATACCTATTGGTAAAGCAGATCCTAAGCATCATAAAATGCATGAAGCTTGTGTTGAAGCATTAAAGAATTGTGAAGATAAATTAAAACCAGGAAATAAAATTGGAGAAGTTTTTGATGCTCATGCAAAAACTTTTGATGATCTTGGTTTTAATAAAGCTAGAATGAATGCATGTGGTTATTCTTTGGGTACTACTTTTTCACCTAATTGGATGGATTGGCCCATGTTGTACACTGGAAATCCTTATATTATTAAGCCTGGAAATGTTTTCTTTATGCATATGATTTTAATGGACTCAGAAAATCAATTAGCAATGAATTTAGGTGAAACTTATATAGTTACTGAAAAAGGTAACGAAAGACTGGGTAAACAAAAATTAGATTTGGTTATACTTTAATTAAAGCTGTATTTTTTTTCTAAAAATTTAATCACATTATGGATTACAAAAGTCATAAATAAGTAAATACCACCAGCTACAATAAATACTTCTATTGGTTTAAAAGTTGTAGAAATTATATATTTTGCAACGCCAGTTAAATCCATTAGAGTAACTGTGCTTGCTAAAGAAGTACCTTTCATCATCAAAATAATTTCGTTACCGTAAGCTGGTAAAGATTGTCTAATGGCAATTGGAATTTGAATTTTGTAAAAAATAATTTTGTTAGATATGCCAAGGCTTTGTCCAGCTTCAATTATACCAGGTTTAATTGTTTGGAATGCTGATCTTAAAATTTCAGATGTATAAGCACCTGTATTCAATGCAAAAGCAATAATTGCACACCAATAAGGCTCTTTTAAAATTACCCATAAAAATGTTGATCTCAAATATTCAATTTGACCTAATCCAAAATAAATAATGAATATCTGTACAAGAAGTGGGGTCCCTCTAAATATGTATGAATATCCATAGGCAAATTTATAAATAAAAACATTTTTATTTAATCTAAGAATTGCAAATAATAATCCAATAAATAGCCCCACAATTAAAGATACGGATAAAAGTTTTAAAGTTATTACAGCAGCATTTAATAACTTTGGAAAACTATTAATCATCAATTCAAAATCCATTAATACCCCCTGCTATACTTAACTTCTAATTTGTTTATCAATTTCATACTTAAAAAAGTCAGCAACAGATATAAAACTGCTGCGAAAGAATAAAAGAATAAAGGGTCCCTTGTAGATCCAGCTGCAATATAAGATTGTCTCATGATCTCGACTAAGCCTGTGACTGAAATTAAAGATGTATCTTTTAGTGTAATTTGCCAAACATTGCTTAGATTGGGTATTGCAAGTCTTAACATTTGGGGAAGCGTAATCTTATAAAATTGTGCAAACTTACTTAAACCTAAAACTTTTGCAGCTTCAAATTGACCTTTATCAATTGATTGGATTGCTCCTCTAAAAACTTCAGTAGAATATGCACCAGAAATAATACCTATTGCAAATGAGCCTGTAATAAATGCATTGATCTCTATGTATTCGTTATAACCAAACATGGACGCCACAAACATAATTGCTCCACTTCCACCAAAAAAGAAAAGGTAAATGACTAATAATTCAGGAACACCTCTGATGACCGTTGTATAAATATTTGCAATTAGATTTAGAGACTTAAATTTAGATAACTTTAATGGAGTAAAAATTCCGGCAAAACTAAAACCAATTAACATTGCTGTAATTGATACAGCTATTGTCATTAGGGTAGCACGAAATAGCTCGTCACCCCAACCAGTATCTCCAAATGCTAGAAGTTCCATACAGACTGGCGACTATACATGATAGTCGCCAAATCTAAAATTGAATTACATAGAAGCGTCGAAACCAAACCATTTAGTAGCTATTCTACTAATGTCTCCATTTTTTCTCGCTTTATCTATTGCTTTGTTAAATGCTTTTAAAAGTTCAGTATCATCTTTTCTAATACCAACTCCAACACCATTTCCAAACGCACCACCTGAAAAAGTTGGTCCAGTTAAAACAACTGGCTTGCCAGATTTTTCTGCATAATCACTAAATGCTACCGCAGCAGCTAATGCAGCATCACATCTACCTGATGCTAAATCTAAGTTAACTTCATCTTGTGTTTTGTACGTTCTGACATTTACTTTACCAACATCACCAGAGTCTAAGAAGTTTTGGTGAATTGTAGCAGTCTGAACACAAACTGTTTTACCTGCTAAAGCTGCTGTAAGAGTTTTTAAAGCTTTTTTCGCTGCAGCATTTGGTTTAGTTAAATTAATCCCAGCTGGAGTATCTAAACCTTCAAGACTTGAGCCTTTCATAACAGCAAGAGAAGCAACTTCATCTGCATAACCTTGGGAAAAGCTAATTGCTTTTTGTCTTTCTGCAGTAATAGACATTCCTGCCATTATTGCATCAAACTTTCTCATGATTAATGCTGGTATCATTCCATCCCAGTCCTGCTCAACTATTGTACATTGCTGTCCAATATATCTGCAGAGTGTGTAAGCTAACTCCACTTCAAATCCGATTAATTTACCAGACTCATCTTTTGAATTCCATGGAGGGTAAGCACCTTCTGTTCCAATTCTTATTTTATCAGCATTAACATTCCCAATAACCAACAAAGAAAGTAAAACTGAAAAAATAGTTTTTTTGAATATATTCATCATTCTCTCCTTTAATTAAAAAAATAGTATTTCATAAATTAGAGAATTTAAAAAGAAAAATTAATGATTAATCGATGAAGAAAAATTCCATGAACAATCAAAACTAGGCACATAAACCCTTGATAATTTAGTATTTCCAAAATGATGATGAAATACATTTAACCAATTTTCAACCTGTTGTGGTTTTTTATCTTGACTACCAACTTGAGCAGTAATTACTCCTTTTGGTTTTAAAATTCTAACAAGCGAGTCCATATTTTTTGCAGCTAAATCAATGCAAAATTGATCATCATTCAAGTCAACAAATATATGATCATAACTATCATCTTTTACTGAATTGATGCTTTCAAAAGCATCTCCCCATACACATTTTACTGAATTTTTTTCTGTAGCTTTTTTACCAATTTCTCCTAAATGTTTATTACAAACTTCTACTACCTCAGGATCAAGCTCAAACCAATCTATGAAATTAAATTTTTTAGAAATACATTCTCTTGCAACTCCACCATCACCCCCTCCAATTATTGCTGCTCTTTCATTACTTTTATTTAATTTCAATCCTGCTCCAACAAATGTTGAGCTATATAAATGTTCATCTGAAGCAGCTACTTGAATTTCTCCATCAATAAATAAAGATTTACCAAATTGTTCGAGATCTAAAATTTCAATATGCTGACCAACTTTAGATTTAAAATCTTCTAAAACATCATTAACAACGTATGCTTTTTGAAGACCGGCTGAACTATAAATATCATGGTATAATGCTCTAGTATCTCTATTGAATTCTTTTTTGACTATTCTTTTATGTTCAAATTCGCTTTTAACAATTTCTATTGCTATTGAAGGGCTAATTTTTCCACATGTAAAAAAATCAAAACTTATAATCCCCTTCTCAGGAAAAGTATGAAAGCTTATATGGCTTTCAGCAAGTAAGGCTAAAATTGTAAATCCTTGGGGTTCGAATTTATATTTGGAAATATTAAGAATAGTAACATCTGCAGCTTTAGCAATTTTATTAATAACTCTTTCATAAACTGAAGGATCGTATTCCTTGGAAGTTCCAATAATATCTAAAGTAATATGCTCCCCAACTTTTATCATCTTACCCTTTTTTATAATTTTTAGCCTTATCTAAAACCCTCATCATTTCTTCAAAAGAAAGAATCTTTGGCTTTCCTAACTTTAGAGCAATAGTGTATTGATGACAAATATTTTCTATCTCTTGTGCAAGTTCAAAAGCTTCCTCTAAATTTTTTCCAAAAGCAACCTGGCCGTGATTAGACATTAAGCAAGCACTTCTATTTTCTAAAGCTTTAATTATATTATTAGAAAGCTCTTCTGTTCCAAAAGTAGCGTAATCAGCACATTTAATGTCCTCACCTCCAGCAAGTGCAATCATGTAATGAAATGGTGGTATTGTTTTTCCATGTGAAGATACAGCTGTTGCGTGTGGAGAATGAGCATGGACAATAGCTTGAGCGTCTTTTTTTTTAACGTAAATATCTCTATGAAATCTCCATTCAGATGAAGGTTTATTGATTGAGTCGTTATTTTCTGCCTCTTCTTTTAAACCCATAAAAACAATATCTTCGGGTTTTAAAGTTTCATATTTTTTTCCAGAAGGAGTAATTAAATATCCATCTTTATCATCCTCTCTACCTCTTAATGATATATTGCCGGATCTAAGAGGTGAAAGATTTGTAGAATTTAATTTTAAAGAATATTCAATAATCTTATTTCTTTGATCTAAATTTTTCATTTAAATAACTTCTTTAATCCCTCTGTTGATGCGCTACAAATACCTTTTTCAGTTATTAATCCAGTTACATATTTTGCTGGTGTAACATCAAAAGCTAAATTCATTACTTTACTTTTCTTTGGATATATTTGTATTTTATTTATCTTTCCATCTTCATCTATACCTTCAATATGAGATAGCTCCTCTGAATTTCTCTCCTCAATAGGAATATCTTTATGATCTTTTATATTCCAATCAATTGTAGAGCTCGGCAATGCTACGTAAAAAGGAACATTATTATCATTTGCCGCTAGTGCTTTTAAGTAAGTTCCAACTTTATTACAAACATCTCCATTGGCTAAAGTTCTATCTGTTCCAACGATACACATATCAACTTCACCTCTTTGCATTAAAATACCACCAGTGTTATCTGCAATAATTGTATTTTTAATCCCCTCTTCATTTAACTCATAAGAAGTTAAATTAGCTCCTTGATTTCTTGGTCTTGTTTCGTCAGCCCAAACATGAACTGGAATTCCTTTTTTATGTGCATGGTATATTGGAGAAGTTGCTGTTCCCCAATTTATTGTTGCGAGCCAACCTGCATTACAATGAGTAAGAATATTAACTGTATCTTTTTTTTTATTGTAAATTTCCTCTATAATTTTTAAACCATTTAATCCTATATTTTGACAAAACTTTATATCTTCCTCACAAATTTCTTTTGCCTCATTCAAGGCTATTTCTAAAATCTTATCGCTATTTACACCTGATAATTTTTTTAACATTCTATCAACAGCCCATTTTAAATTTATAGCTGTTGGTCTTGAGCTAATTAAATTTTCAGCTGATTGATTTAAAAATGATTGATCATTATTTTCGATAATAGCTAAAACCAATCCATAAGCGGCTGTTGCTCCTATTAAAGGTGCACCTCTTACTTCCATTACTTTGATTGCATTAATTGCATCTTTTACTGTTTTAAGATCCTTAATAATAAATTGATGTGGAAGTTTTGTTTGATCAATAATTTTTACAACATTGTTTTCAAACCAAATAGTACGATACTCTTTTCCCTCTATTTTCATTTATTCAAAACTCTACCAGCAACTGATTTAAGTTTATCTATAGTTTTTTGTGTTCTTTTTTCTGGTGCTGTAATTATTGAAATATCTAGACAATTATTTGTAGGATCTTTAGGGTCAATATGATTTTCAAAATTTTCTATTAAGTTCTTAATCATATTTTTTGCCTTAGCAGCATTTCCTAATAAAACTTTTATTACTTGTTGTACATCAACATTTTCATGATCTGGATGCCAACAATCATAGTCTGTCACCATTGAAACTGATGCATACCTAATTTCTGCTTCTCTTGCTAATTTAGCTTCGGGCATGTTAGTCATACCAATTACATCAGCTTTCCAAGATCTATATAAATTAGACTCAGCTAATGTTGAAAATTGTGGTCCTTCCATAACAACATATGTGCCTCCTCTTTGGTACTCTATTTTTTCTTTTTTAATAGCATCCTCACAAGCATTCATAAGTCCATTTGATGTAGGGTGTGCCATTGAAACATGAGCTACAATTTCGTCATCAAAAAAAGTTTTTGCTCTTGCAAATGTTCTATCAATAAATTGGTCAACAATAACAAACTTTCCAGGAGGTAAATCTTCTTTTAAAGATCCAACAGCAGAAACAGAGACAATGTCTGTAACTCCTAATTGTTTTAAAGCATCAATATTTGCTCTAAAGTTAATATTAGAAGGTGAAATAAAATGTCCTTTTCCATGTCTTGGTAAAAAATAAACTTCTTTATTATTATAATTTGTTTTTAATATTTGATCGGACGGTGAGCCCCAAGGAGTATTTAAATCTAAATGTTCTCTGTTTTTGAATTCTTCAACATCATATAAACCACTCCCACCAATTATAGCTAATTTATTATTTGCCATATCTAAAAAATAATTTATTTAGTTATATAACTTAAATTATTATGGATTTAAAAGAATATATTAGATCAATACCTGATTATCCTAAAAAGGGAATTCTTTTTAGAGATATAACAACTTTAATCAAAAATGAAAAAGCTTTTGCTGAATGTATTAATCAAATAGTTGAAAAATCAAAAAATTATCAATTCGATAAAATAGCTGCAATCGAGTCTAGAGGATTTGTATTTGCATCTGCTGTTTCCTATATTTTAAAGAAGCCTTTTATAATGTTAAGAAAAAAGAATAAACTTCCTGCGGATGTGCATTCTGTAGATTTTGAACTAGAATATGGAACAGCAACTATTGAGGTGCACAAAGACTCCATTAATGAAAATGAAAATATTTTGATAATTGATGATCTTATAGCTACAGGTGGCACAGCAGAAGCTGCAGCGAAACTTGTAGAAATATCAAAAGGAAAGGTTTCGGCTTTTATTTTTGTTATAAATTTATTTGATCTAGGTGGGTGTGATTCTCTATTAAAAAAAAATTATAAAGTAGAAAACTTAATTGAATTTCCAGGGCATTAAATGGTAGCGGGAAGTGGGATCGAACCACTGACCTCGGGCTTATGAGTCCCGCGCTCTAACCAACTGAGCTACCCCGCCATTCAACTCACGTTGATATATACTACTTATTTTTTTTCTTTCAAATGTTAAAAACTATTGCTTATTGAAATATTTGCATTGTAATTTGGTACTACACTTAAAAAATCATAATTTGTAGTTATTTTTAAATCTAGATCATTTACTTTTTTAGTAAAATCTATGCCAGCATTTTTAAAATCATTTAATTAAAATGCAAATTTTATCTCATCTATTGGGACATACCCTAAAGATAAATAAAATTCATTGATGTAATTTATGTTGATTTATATTAGTTTTAAGTTTCGTTTCAATACTTATCCACAACTAATAATTTAATTGAAATAATGATTTTGGTTGATAGTTTCTTTTTTGGTGAGAATTGAAGAAGAACTAAAACTAGATTATTCCGACGTATTATTTAGGCCTAAAAGAAGTACATTAAAAAGTCGTAAAGATGTAAATCTTCTTAGAACTTATCGTTTTAAATATAGTAAAAATGAATGGTCAGGAATTCCCATAATGGCAGCAAACATGGATGGTGTTGGAGAATTGAGTATCGCTGAAAAATTAAATGAATATGGAATGATTACATGTTTAACAAAACAACATGATGTTAGAAAGATCAAACAAAGCAAAAATATAAAAAAGATTTATCCCAATATTGCTTTAAGTGTAGGGATTAAAAAAGAGGATTTTCAAAATTTAGATAAAGTTTTAAAAGAATATAGTTTTTTCAAATTTATTTGTATTGATGTTGCAAATGGTTATTCAGAGCATTTTACAAATTTTGTTAAATCAGTCAGGGACAAATATCCTACAAAAACAATTATTGCTGGAAATGTAGTGACAGCTGATATGACGCAAGAATTGGTTCTAAGCGGTGCAGATATAGTAAAAGTTGGCATTGGACCAGGAAGTGTATGCACTACAAGAATTCAAACTGGTGTGGGTTATCCACAATTAAGTGCTGTCATAGAATGTGCCGATGCAGCGCACGGACTAGGAGCACATATAATTGCTGATGGTGGATGCACTTGTCCAGGAGACGTAGCAAAAGGTTTTGGGGGAGGAGCTGATTTTGTAATGCTAGGGGGAATGTTAGCGGGCCATGACGAAGGTAAAGGTAAATTAATTAAGGTAAATGGATCTAAATATATAGAATTTTACGGCTCAAGTTCTGAAGTTGCAAATAAAAAACATTATGGTGGATTGTCAGATTATAGAAGTAGTGAAGGAAGAGCAGTAAGAGTGAAATATAGAGGTAAAATTAATGATACAATCTTAAACATTCTAGGTGGAGTAAGAAGTAGTTGTACTTATGTTGGTGCACCCTCTTTAAAACAGCTTAGTAAATGTACGACTTTTGTTAGAGTAAGTAATCAATTCAATGATACTTTTACTAAATAACAAAATTTATTTTATATAATAATCCACTAAAATAATTTTTATGATTTCAGAAAAATATTCGGAAAAATATACAAGTATTTTTTTATTAATGTCTATATTTATTTTTTCTAGAATTGTTTACTATAATTATTTTGATATTCAATTTGATGGATGGACTATTGGTGTTTATTGGCAATTTTTTCCAAAAGATTTATTAAAAAATGATTTGGTAAATTCAATAATCTTTAATCATTATCAGCCACCTTTATTAAATCTAATTGTAGGCCTGAGTATGAAGATTACTGATAAATATATTTATATTTTACATTCATTTTATTTGATAATCGGTTTTTTTGCTTTTTATTTAATTTATTTGATTTTAAAAAAATTTGAATTCACAGAAAAATTTTCATTAATAACTACAATTCTTTTAATGATTTTTCCAACTACAATTCTATATGAAAATCATCTCTACAAAGAATACTTAACTTTTTTTTTTATAATTCTATTATTTCACACTTCATTGAATAAAAAAAATTATGATTACAAAGATGTATTCTTGATATCAATAAGCTTATCATTACTATGTTTAACTAGAGAAACTTTTCATATTTTTTGGGGGTTTATCTTAATTTACTTTATTCGGAAAAATTTAAGTTTTTCAAAAAAAATCTACGTTATTTTAATTTTTACTATTATGGTAAGTCCTTTTTATTTAAAAAATTTAATTATTTTTGATAAATTTGCAATAAGCGCAGCATCAATTTACGAACATTTAAATCAAAAAATTGATTATATAAAAGAAATGAAAGACCCTAATCGACACTCAAGATTAAGAAGTTTTTCTTTTGGAGCATACGAAGATTATATGCAATTTAGAAAAAAAGGATCTATATTATATGATACTAGACTATATTTTGGCTCTAGAGGGTATAAAAAAATTTTAAACTATAAAACTAAGTCTAAAAATAAACTTTTAAATTCAAGCACACTCTTTAATGAGGTCTATTTTGAAGTTGAAAAGCATCGTAAAAAAGATTTTTTTTTAGTGTTAAAAGAACAACCGTCTCTACTTTTTTTAAATTATATAAATTCTTTTACAAGACATTTGTTTTCCTCAAGTGATTATTTTGGTTTTACAAAGCCAAATGCTGATAAAATGAAACCATTAATCAAAATAGCAGATTGCATTAAATTAACTCCTATATGTATCTATGATTAT